>WGDE01000149.1 GCA_015493385.1 Phycisphaerae bacterium | reverse complement strand
GAAATAGTTTACCCTATCGGGAAAACTATTTCTCAAGTCGATCGTTGCTCGTTCCCGCTGCACGTGAACGAGCAACGCCGCGCTGAGTACACTATCGTGTGTGCCACCTGCCTTTTGCTGTTCTACGCTCCGCTACGAACAACAAAACTAGCCTATGGCGGTTTGCGATAGCAAAAGTTTCTGTGAAAACGCAGGAGTCACACCCTTAAGTTTATTTCCAGAAAACCCCTAATGGGCTTTCCTGAAACTAAACTGAAGGGGTGCTCAGCGCGGCGTTGGGCGGCATAGAAAGGATGTATAGTATGAAAATTGCAATGATTGGCTTAGGACATATAGCCAAATTTCAACTAGATGCACTAGAACATCTGGACAGTATTAAACTTGTAGGAGCACATGATATTAGGAATGAACGAGCTAGTCTGCTCCCCCCTTCGGTTCCATTTTATGAAACATTGGACGAATTCCTCAGAAATTGTAAAGCAGACTTGGTATTAGTTTCAACACCCAATATAACTCACTATGAAATTGGTAAACAGATCCTAGAAAGTGGTGTTTCTCTGCTATTAGAAAAACCTTGTTGTCAATCTGAATTAGAAATGTTTGATTTATTAAATATAGCCAAACAACAAGGACTGTTTTTTGCTATTGCTTTCCATGCAGCTTATGCACGAGATGTAGAATGGTATCTTTCTCAAGTTCAAACTGGAAAGAATAATTATGGTACATTGAGTGGATTTTATTGCGGATTTTTTGACCCCTATTATGATATAAACACAGGCACATTGAAACAATCTGCACAAAGTTTAGGAGGATCATGGTTTGATAGTGGTATTAACGCACTTAGTGTAATAAGCAAATTTATTGAACCTACAGATCTAAAATTGGTTGAAGGACGTATGACCAGCGTACCTGTTGTACCCTCTGATGAAACTGTCTATGTTCACCGTAATAATCAGCTCATTTTTTCAAAGAGCTTGAAAAATGGACTTCCTCGGTTAACTAATCACTACATTAATTTGTTTCAAGATATTCAACGACGATTTCAAAAAAATCAAAATAATCTTGACTATGCTATTCAGATACATCATTTATTCTTTGCGGCAATGTAATTTATTGCCATGACAGGAGACCATTATGGCACTTAGTAAATTAAAAGCATTACATACTACACAAGCAACCCGAAAATTTACAGACCGTGTTCATGCTGTTGATGCCTTTTGTCGTGCTTTCAACGATTACTTAGAAGAAAATATTCACTTAAAGGTGCTTATGTACTATGGTGTTGGTGGTATTGGTAAAACAACTTTGCTTAGTCACTTAATGAAGAAAATTAATCCAACTATAAAAAAAAGAGAGATAGTTATTGTTAATATCAACCTAGAATCATCTCAGTTTGACTCACCAGCGTTTTGTCTATATGCTATATACAACCAGATAGGAATATCTTCTCCAGCATTTGAGTATGCATTGGCTCGGTTATGGTCCTTGCAAGGTTGGTCTATGGAAGACATAAAACGACGAGTAATTAAGCCAGATAGCCTATTGTTTGAATTGGTAGAGTTAGGAGCTGAGGCAGCAGGAGTTTTTGCACCCATTCGTTTATTTAACCGCTTATTGGATTCTGGCCACCAATATGTAAAAAAATGGTGGGGAGAATCTAAAGAATTGTGGCGAGAAATAGAAAAGCTTAGTGAAGTAGAGTTAGAAAAGCGATTACCTTTTTATTTAGGGCTATCAGTAGAAAAATTTGCACGTGAGGACAATAAGAAGCTCATTTTTTTCTTTGATTCTCATGAAACTATCTTGCATCGTAATGCATTTGAAACTACAAAAAGTGCTGGAGATAATTGGTTGCAAGAATTTATTGGTTCTACTGAAAATGGATTGTATGTTATAGCTGGGCGTGAATATCTAAAATGGGGTGACTACAATCCAGAGTGGAACGAATATATAGAACAACACATCTTGGGTGCACTTACTGACGAAGATGCCGAATACTTCCTCTCATCTATTCCTATACCTGAAAAAGACATCCGACAGACGATTATTGAAACCTCTCATGGGGTACCTCTTTATCTCGATTTGTGTGCTTCCACTTATTTATTACGCAAACAAATGGGAGAGAGTTTGAACGCACGAGACTTCCGTATGGCCGAAAAGGATGTGATTCGCCGGTTCATCTCTCACTTGGATAGAGAACAAGCTGAAACACTAAAAGTATGTGCCCTTTTAGATCGTTTTGATCGTCAATTGTTTTTGGAATTAAACAGAGGGCTTAACATTAGTTTCCCTATTACTAATTTTTACGAATTCTGTCGTACTTCATATACTGTGCGGATTGATGCAACCGCTAATATTTACAAAATACATGACACTGTACGCGATTTTATCAAAGGCGAAATGGATCTTACTACTGTTAGCCAAATCATAACCATTATCCTTGAGCACTGTCTTCAAACCTTTTCTGTTACTAATGCGGCAAGGCTTAATTGGGTTTATCCTCAAGTTTTTGCGCTTTTGTCTCAATATTCTGTTGAATTGTCACCCTCTCAGATTGATCAAATAATTGACTGTGGTTTGCGATTAATTGATGCCGGATACTGGAAAACAGTGGGCGCGGCAGTAAACCAACTTTTAAATATGCTCTCAAATCAAGATTGGCCTGCTGGGATTCACTTTCTACATGCATTAAGCCTTCGGAAACAAGGAAGATTACGCGAAGCACGAGCTATTTATACCAGTTTACGGGAAAGAAAAAAGGAGTTAGGGCGATGGACGCCATTGTTCCTTTTTTATGCAGCTCATACCACTCATTTAACGGGAGAATATATGAACGCTTTGGCACAGTATGAAGCGTTAAGACACATTCAGGGACAAAATGCAATTACACTTAAAGCACACAAACTTGCATACAGACAATGGGCAGATTTGCAGATGTTGCGTGGCCGATTTGTTGAAGCTTTGAAGGCGTTTGAAGAGTTGGCTAAGGAAGAGATGGATCCCCTGTGGAAAGTGGAATTACATCGCTTTCGTGGGCACATTTACCGATTTAATTTCCATTTAGTAGAAGCTGAGCAACATTATTCCCAAGCTTTAGATATAAGTAAATCTGTTCGAGCTGAAGCTATGCAAGGCAAGGCATTAACTAATTTTGCCGAGTTGCTGTGTTGGATAACACCGCTCCAAGCTATTGACTATGCTAATAAAGCGATTGAGATCAACCAACAAGTAATTGCACCTATTGAAGTAGGTAAAGCAATGGCGGCAAAGGCGAGAGCTTTGGCTGCTAGTGGCAAAGGCAAAGACGCGCTAAATGTAGCCGAACAAGCCATCGAACTCCAAACAAAAAATGGTTACCGGTCTGGTGTTTTATTCGCTCTACAAGCTCAAGGATTATCTTATTTTACGCTTGGGAATCGTGATCAAGCTCGTGCTGTGCTGGCGCAAATGGAGAAACTGAGCCAAGAGATTGGCGGCATGTACGCTTATATACCTATGGTTTTATCTATACTTTTTTCGTCTAAATCAATTGATCGTTTTACCCATCGTTTTCAATGGCTTGATTTTGCTCGCACCGCGCGAGAAGTGAGATCTATTGTAAATATCTTTCAAAAGTTGCCATCACAGTGAATGCAACTTTCGCTTTAGGTGTATTATTTATGGCCAGTTGATTAAATCTTTTTTACCGCCCAACAAGGCGCTGCTGTAGTGCTCCCCCCATGTCAAGCCACCGATTGAAGTTGTTGAGCCCTGTACTGGACGGGGCTGAGGTACCCCAGTGCCTGATGGGGGCGGCCTTGGTTGTACCAGTCGAT
>WGDE01000148.1 GCA_015493385.1 Phycisphaerae bacterium | reverse complement strand
ACTTGGCAAAGATGTTATACACACTTTGACTGCTGGTGATGAAGTGTTAATTACAGGAGTGATTTACAGCGCTAGAGATGTTGCGCATCAGCGTATTTGCGATTCAATTGCAAAGTCAGAGCAACTTCCCTTTGATTTAGAAGGGGCGATTGTATATTTTGTTGGCCCATCACCCGCTAGAGAACCTAGAGTCATCGGCTCGGCTGGGCCGACAACGTCGTCTAGGATGGATAATTTTTCTCCAATTCTCTTGGATAATGGCTTGGCTGCTATGATTGGTAAGGGCTATAGATGCGCATCGCTTAGAAAATCTTTAGAGATTAACACAGCAGTTCATTTTGCAGCAATTGGCGGCGCTGGCGCTTTGCTTAGTAATGCGATTGTCTCGTCAGAAATTATAGCCTATGAGGATCTTGGTACTGAAGCAATTCGCCGGCTTGAAGTAAAAGATTTCCCTGTTGTTGTGGCGTATGATTGTAATGGCGGTAGTGTCTATGGAGATAAATAGCGATGAATAAAATCAGTATCATAAGCATTGGAAATGAGCTGTTAAATGGTGAATGCACCGATACAAATCGTGCATGGTTAGGCAAAGAGCTCTCTTGTGCAGGGTTTTGTGTTGTTAGCGGTTTTACTGTATCGGATGAAATTGATAAGATTAGCGATGCGATAGAAAAGGCAGCACTTGATGCAAATGTGATTATTGTAACGGGGGGGCTTGGCCCGACAGATGATGACCTTACAAGAGATGCTATTGCCAATTATCTCGGCGTCGATTTAGAGTATAGAAGTGATCTTTATGCACAGATTGAAGATTATTTTGCAAAACGTAGGTACAAAATGATTGAGAAGAACAAAGTGCAAGCATATATCCCTTGCGCAGCAGAGCCTCTTGCAAACCCTGTTGGAACGGCGCCTGGGTTTGTTGCCACGAAAGATAATGTATTAATCGCGGCTATGCCAGGGGTTCCATCTGAGATGAAAGAGATGTTTACTAATAAATTGCTCCCAATACTTATTAATCGCAGTCGCGGAGATGTATTTGCTAGTAAACGTGTTAAATGCTACGGGATTGGTGAATCTAATCTTAATGATAAGCTTGGCGACTTATTAAGACGTGGGCAAAACCCGCTGGTTAATTGCACGGTCAATGATTCAATTATTACATTGCACGTAATTGCTCACGCTGAAAACAGAAAAGTTGCCCACAAAATGGTTGCTAAGAAAATTGCAGAGATTGAGGCAATTATTGGTGAGTTTGTCTTTGGTTTTGATGATGATACTCTTGTTAGTGTTTTAGCTAGAGAGCTAGCCGAGAGGGGCAAAACAGTAACCACTGCAGAGTCCTGTACGGGTGGTTTGATTGCTAAAATGCTTACTGACGTGCCAGGAGCGAGTGAATATTTTAATTGCGGATTTGTTACATACTCAAACAACGCCAAAGAATCACTTCTTGGTGTTGATTGTGGGCTTATATCGCAAAAGGGTGCTGTTAGTAGCGAAGTTGCTCAGGCAATGGCTACAGGTGCGTTGCAAAAGAGCGATTCAGATATTGCCATAGCGGTCACAGGTATCGCAGGGCCTACTGGCGGCACTGCAGAGAAACCGGTCGGATTAGTCTACATATCAGTGGCGACGAAATCTAAAACAATTGTCAAAGAATTCAATTTTGTCCATAACCGTAGCACTTTTAGGTCTAGGGCTGCTTTGAAAGCACTAGATATGGCTAAAAAAGTTTTTTCAGCGACAGTTTGACCTGTGAGCATCTTTCAAATATAATCAAGCAGTGACTCTATGAAAAAAGCAGGCTTCTCTAGAGGTTTTACTGCAAATATCAAACTGAGAGTATGTTTAGAATTTCTAATGATTCTTAGATTAAGTTGTGATATTTGACACATTGCAGAATGAAATAAAAGCCAAAACAAATCGATGTTTGGAATGGGTTCTAAGATATGGCAAAAAAAAGCAGGCGTATAGGCGAGATCCTCTACAAAAAAGGTTTGGTAGACAAAACCTCTCTCTCTAAGGCCGTTAAGACGGCAATGAAAACGAAAAGACGTACTGGTGATGTCTTAATAGAGATGGGAGTTGTCACTGAAGATGATATTGCAATGGCACTTGCCAAACAATTTAATATGGGCTATGTAGATATTGATGAGATTGATATCTCAGATAGTACCACCAAGCTAGTCCCTGAAGATATCATTAAAAAACATCTAGTAATCCCACTTGGCGAAGATAATGGTCGTCTGAAGTTGATTATTAGTAACCCTCTTGATCTCGACACAATGGACCTAATACGATTTAGGCTAAATAAAGATCTTGATTGCTACCTTGCAAGCCCATCAAAGATTAAAAACTACATTAATAGGGCGATGGATGAGGTTAGAAGTAGTATTGATGCTACAACTGAGGAGCTAGTCGCTGAGGGGCATTCAATCCAAGCTGAATTATTGAAAGCTGACGCAGCTGAGGATAGTGATGATGGTCCAATTATCCGCCTTTCGAATCTCATCATTGATGAAGCCGTGAATATGGGCGCAAGTGATATTCATATCGAGGCGATGAGTGATAGAGTGCGTGTTAGATATCGTATTGACGGCGTTTGTTCTGAGCGGGATTCAATTCCGAAACACATGCAGTTGCCTTTAGTTGCGCGTTTTAAGATTCTATCAGGTATGGACATTGCTGAGCGTAGAATACCTCAAGACGGTCGTATTAAGCGTAATATCAATAATGTAGAGATAGATTTCCGTGTCTCAGTTTTGCCGGGATATCATGGGCCAAGTATTGTACTGCGTATTTTGAGACCGGATAATGTTAATATTGGTATTAAAGCGCTTGGCTTTGATGATGAGTTATTTGGTAAATTTCAGAAAATCATTACAAGGCCTAATGGTATTTTCCTCGTAACAGGACCAACTGGTAGTGGTAAAACAACAACGCTATACTCAGCGCTTAAAGAACTCAATAGGCCAGATAAGAAAATTATTACGGCTGAAGATCCAGTGGAATATATGGTTTCTGGCATCAATCAATGCCAAGTTAACTCCGAGATTGGTTTGAATTTCTCAAAAATTCTAAGGTCTATGCTTAGACAGGCCCCAAATATCATTCTTGTGGGTGAGATTCGAGATGGTGAGGTTGCCGATATTGCGATTCAAGCGGCTCTTACTGGTCACCTCGTATTTAGCACCCTCCACACGAATGATGCGCCTAGTGCGATTGCACGTCTTATAGATATGGGCGTTAAACCATTCTTAGCAGCTAGTTCTATACAGGCAGTAATGGCTCAGCGATTGGTTAGGAAGATATGTAGCGAATGTAAAGTTCCTTACGAAAATCCAGATCCAAGATATTTGAGACTACTTCAAATTACTCCTGAAGACCTTGAAGGAGTAACTTTGTATAAAGGAGCTGGTTGTAGTAGATGTAACGGAACTGGCTATAAAGGACGAATGGCTATATTTGAACTAATGGAGATGAATAATCAATTGCGTGAATTAGCTTTCGCGCGTGCTCCTACACAGGCGATAAGAAAAGCGGCTCTTGCAACTGGTATGCGCAGTGTTGTAGAAGATGGGAAACTCAAAATCTTTAAAGGTTTAACTACGCCTGAGGAAGTAGCTAAGGTGGCTCAAAGTGATGAGCTAGAAGTAAATTAAGGCTAAAAAGATACATCGTATAAGATTGGAAATTGAAGGGCAGAAAAACTAATGGCAACAATACAAATAGATAGATTACTTGATGCTTGTATTCGTATGGGCGGCTCGGATATCCACCTCGTAGTAGGGCGTCCACCCGTGCTTAGGCTTGGCGGTAACCTGCGTTCTATGGAAACAAAAACACTAGAACCAGATGATACTGTTGCATTGATGAAGAGTATCACTCCTGAAAAGAACCAGAAAGAGCTTCAAGAAGAAGGTGGAACAGACTTTGGTTTTGCCTTTGGCGATAGAGGTCGTTTTCGTGTGGCAGTATTTCGTCAGAAAGGTTTCATATCTTTGGTTTTGCGTCTGATTCCATCAGAATTCCTTAGTTTTGAAACTATCGGATTGCCGAAGCCTATTGCAGGACTTTGTCGCCGTCCACGCGGCTTGTTTTTGGTGACAGGGCCAACTGGTAGTGGTAAAACCACCACGCTGGCAAGTATGATTAACTTTATTAATGAGAACATTGATAGACATATCATTACAGTTGAAGAGCCTATTGAGTATTATCACAAGCATAAACGCGCAATTGTAAACCAAAGGGAGGTAGGCCTAGAC
>WGDE01000147.1 GCA_015493385.1 Phycisphaerae bacterium | reverse complement strand
CTCAATAATCTCATTATCTTGTGTCATTTGATAGTCTCCAATTTAATACAGCGCTTATGATTTTACCAAAAGCCCGCTTTATTGTAAATTTGTTTAATAGAATAACCATTTATACCGAATAAATTAAAATTGGACTAATATAAGACAAAACGTTAAAATTAGCGGTTAACATTAAATCTCGACCACTCGAGTAAAATATTAAGATGGAGTAAGATAAAATGAGAGTTAATCTATCAAGCCCTGACATCACTGATAAGGAAATAAATGCAGTTGTAGAGGTCATGAAAACGCCGAATCTTGCACTTGGACCTAAAATGTTCGAGTTTGAAAAAGCAATGGCTCAATATTCTGGCAAAAAACATGCAATTAGCGTCAATAGTGGAACAAGTGGACTTTTTCTATGCATGAATGCGTTGGGTATAGGCCCTGGCGATGAAGTAATAACAACGCCTTTCACCTTTATCGCAACAGTTAATTGCATTCTTCAAGTTGGAGCCAAACCTGTTTTTGTCGATATCGATCCTGAAAGCATGAATATCGACCCTGCAAAGATTGAAGAGAAAATAACATCTAAAACCAAAGCGATCGAGCCCGTTATTGTATTTGGCAATCCATGGGGAATCGATAAAGTTTGTGATATTGCGAAAAAACACAACCTAGCTGTAGTAGAAGACAGTTGTGAGGGGCTTGGAAGTGTTTATAAAGACCGTAAAGTTGGTAGCTTTGGCGACTTTGGACTCTACGCGTTCTACCCAAACAAGCAAATCACTACTGGTGAAGGTGGAATGATTGTAACTGACAGCGATGAACTTGCAGAAACTTGTATTTCCCTGAGAAATCAAGGTAGAGGCGCTGGTGGTGGATGGCTTGCTCACGAAAGAATGGGCTACAACTTCCGTATGGCTGATATTAACGCCGCAATTGGCATTGTTCAGCTAAGTAGGCTTGAAGAATTTAAGAGAAAGAGAAATATTGTAGCGCAAACATATTTAGATCTCTTAAAGGATGAAGATAGAATTATCCTGCCAACAGTTCCTCAGGACACTGATATGTCTTGGTTCGTATTTGTTATCAGGCTCAGGGAAGGATATTCTCAAGAGCAAAGAAATACTCTGCTACATTTATTAAGAGAAGCCGGAATTGGATGTAGCAACTACTTCCCTCCTGTACATCTTCAGCCATTTATGGTTAAGGAGTTTGGCTATAAGAGGGGTGACTTCCCTATTACGGATGCAACTTGTGACAGAACTGCTGCCCTACCATTCTATAATAATCTAGCCAAAGAAGATATTGAGCTCGTATGTAAAGAGCTTAAGATTGCCCTTGATAAAATCTAGGAAATCTTTAGCAAGCATCTTACAACAAAAAAAATAGGACTGCCTAAAAAGGTCAGTCCTATTTTTCAATCACAAGTTAGATATACGCAACTCTTCTATTGCAATTCCTTTTTGCGTCTCTTCGATGCAATAACGAAACCGCCAAGAGCCAGCAATGCCATAGTTGCTGGTTCTGGAACTGGCGATGCACCTTCAATTTGAGTTAGAAGTCTCTGGTATGATGAGTTGCCTGAATTTAAAACTCTAAGTTCTACACCATCTGCAAAAGATGTATCTAAAGCTGCCAAGCTATTATTTGCAAAATTTGCTGCGTCTCTTGAGATATGCCTAGCACGGAAACCACGACCTCTAGTAACGTCCCAAGAGCCACTGTCTTCATAGATTATTTCCCACACTGCAAGTGCAAACCCCTGAGATTTAACCGGATCACCAGAGATTAGATCGTGGTATTGCCCAAACAACGCTTTAAGATTAGTGTTATCGCACTCTTCTACACTAAATTCGACACTACCGCTTGCCATACTTCTGTGAGGATCGATACAGAAAACATTTATTGTACTAGATGAATTAAAGTACTGTCTATCAATTCCTGTCACATCTTGAACATCCATGTGGTACTCACCAACCAATCCGTGACCTCTACCAAATGAGCCTCTTAATTGGGCACTACGATCAGGCATTGTTCCACCTTGATATTCTAAAATCAATGAAGCATTTGCTGCACCGATAAGACATGCTGTAATGATTACTGGTAGGATTCTTTTCATTTTGCCGCTCTCCCTTAATTTTTTAGTTTGCTTTTTAGCGTCTCATTTATTATGAAATTACAAATTGGTACATTTTGTGTACCAATCTAACCCTACAATACAATTTGCCTCACAACCAAACAACAATCTTAGAAATAATTATAAATTTAGGTTGTACTACGCTGAAAAGAAGCATACCAATCGTTACAATCGATATTTTCCGGTAGCTTCCGACTAGGGCCAATATTGCAAACTTTTTAATTACAGCTATATACACGCAGATAGCTGTGAAAATCATCTATAAGCAATGTCAGAATTAGAATTTGACGATACATGGGATGTAGGATATTTTATGTGAATAACTAATAAGGGTACCACAAGCAATAACTACTCCTTAAACCC
>WGDE01000146.1 GCA_015493385.1 Phycisphaerae bacterium | reverse complement strand
ATATACTACATTTAACCTGAGTGATAAAGCGTTTTAACCTATGTTTGCGAAAATATCACCCTTAGTTTCAAAAAAAAATGCACCGATAATTATCGGTGCATTCTAGGTCATATCTATTTTAATAACAGCTATGGATTACTCAACTATATCAGTTCCATCGCTACCATCTTCGCGTACAAAACCGTCGTCTTCATCTCTACCTGCAGAAGCACTTAGAGATTTAAACATTATGATAAGATCTCTAATACCGCCGATTCCAACCCAAATTGTACAGACTACAGCAAATCCAAAGAAAATCCAGCTACGAGTAACCCAGTATTTCATCCAATTATCATCAGATATCTCTTGGACGAAATAATTGTAAGCCGTTCCTATCAAGAAAACAAACCACCAAAGAAGAGTCCAGAAAACTGAAGCAAAGAAAATGAATTTGTCAAATGTAGTAAACTCTTCGTTCATACCTAGCTTCTTCCAGATAGGATGAATCTTTGCAAGCTTCTCTTCTTTTGTTTCCTCTCCATCGGCAATTATGTGGTCAGCTTCTATTTTGTATTCACCTCTATGGAATAGCTTGTCCATATTGTGAACCTTATTTTCAATTAGCGATAAGACAACATAGGTCATCGTAGAAGACCCCATTGTTATTGCATACATCCATTGGCCATTTATTGGGAATTCGGCGTCTGCACCGAATATCTTTTTCCATCCCCATTGTCTGAGAATCAAAGCACCCAACCCAAGTGTTGAACCAACAATCATAGCGCCGTAAGCACCTATAGTTGTGCCCCTGCTCCAATACAAACCGCCAACTAACACCGCACCAGCACCACCAAGATAGATCGCTCCTGTAAGGGCAAAGTACATCAAGATTTGGTCAGTAACTTTATAATAATAGCTGTAAATTATCACAAATACAGCAACCCCAATGATAGAGGCCCTTAGCAACATCATATGTGTTTTCTTTTCGAAAGGCTTCTTGCGAAACGGCATAACAACATCTTGAACAAAAATACTTCCCCAAGAGTGCAGATACGTATCATGAGTACTAATGAAAGCAGCTAGAACGACCGCACATATAGCACCTCTCAAACCAATAGGCATAAAGTGAGCCAATGCGATTGGAACTGTCATGTTCTTTTTAATATATTGGTTATCAATACCGTTTAGAGCCTCATTGACTTTGCTAGATACGTCAGAGAAAGATGCGTTATGCATAACTGTATATATCGCAATCGGTAGAAGTATCATTAAGAGAAGCTGAGCATAGTTTCTCCAACCACTTACAATCTTTGACATTTTAGCTTCGTGTGGAGTTTTAGCAGAAGAGTTGTATCCCTGCGAACCCTGCCAAGACATATACGCGTAAAACGCACCTACAACAGCAATCAAAGAATACCAGAAGTTAAAGTCATGAACCTTTTCCATATGCATAGGGTTGACCATAGACATACCCTCAGGTGCCTGCAAGAGAGCTTCTTTAACTTGCCCCCAGTCAATCATCCATGCAAAAAGGGCTATCAAGATTGAAAGAAACACTATGTTGCAAAACAATCCCTGAACAAAGTCTGTCACGATAACGGCGATTTGCCCACCTAGGAATGTAAAGAATAGCGAGATGCCAACTAGTAAAATCATCAAGAATAGAAATGTTTCAACATGAAAAGGGCCAAACGTGATTTGTTCAGGAAGGTTTATATAGTAGATGAAGAAACGAGCACCAACGGCTGGGAAAATTCCGAAATTCAAAATACCAGATGTAAACGCCAAGAGCTGCGCGAATATACGGAATTTTTTACTGTACCTCTTTTCCAAGAATTGACCAACAGTCATAGACCTTGTCTCGCGATATCTATAAATCACGAAACCTGTCATACCCAAGACAATTCCGACAGGCAGAGCCATCATTTGCCACCAAGTCGTAGAAAAACCTCGTTGGTAATACATTGACCACACCGCAACCATAGAGATTGCACCGAGTGATGAGATTCCCTCAGCAGTTGAGAGTAGGTATCGTCCAGCACATCTGTTAGCAGATAGGAAACCCGCCACACTTCTAGTATACCTCTTCACGTAAATTGCCAAAGACGTTATAAAAACCAACAATCCAATGACAATAGTCCAATCAATCCAGTGCAAATTCATAAACATAAACCTTTACATATAAGCCAAATAGACGAATTTAGTGCGCATTGCAAAGAATGCAGAAGCCAGAGTGTAACCTCTTTCTTATTTTTTTCAACCATATTTAACCAAAAATGAGTATCTAGGATAATAATTTCGTTGAATTTCTGGACACTCAATATCAATCAATTAGAAATAAATGTGATTTGCTCCTGATTCTCCATAGAACGTTGTTGTGAGGAATTTATTCCAATCGCTTAGCCTCGCAGTTATACTCGTTATAAGAGATACCTTACAATACTGCTTGGGAGATAGATATGGAATCAAAGTCTACTCAAAATGAAGAGTTCGATGAGCAAGACAATCAAGGCGACGCTACACCTGTTTGCCTAAATTGCTTTCAGCCGATAAATCCGCTCGATGATTATTGTCCAAATTGTGGTGGTATGGTAGGAAACTTCACACCGTACATACCTGTTAGAAACATTCGCTGGTTCGCAGACATTTTTGGAAAAGCATGGCGGCAAATCTGGTCTCATGACATATCTATTAAGGGTCGATTACTCAGATTAATAATGATAATCCTTGGGCTTTTAATTTTGTTGAAAATCATTTAAACCACTATTGCATCATCCAAAACGTCGTAGGGGCAGACCTGCATGTCTGCCCAAACAACACAATGTCGGGTGAAACAATATTGGGCGAACACATAGGTTCGCCCCTACATCGTTTGCGATTCTTGCGTTTAATTAAGGCCTTTAAGCTTTGATTCAAGATCTTCAATTTTGGCACGAATAGCCTCAACACTATACATATAAGCCTGCGCTTCTTGGTGATAGCCAAGTCTGCCGTCTTTTTGTGCAGAAGCTAGTGCAACTTTTAAATTCTCAATCTCATCGGTTAAAATCTCTGCCTTTTCGCTTTGATCGGAGAATTTAAGATACTTATTTAAGCGGTACCAACGATAGACGTTATACACACTTCTAAACGAAGCCCCCGCAATGGTTGCAACTGCAAGCTCTTTCTTCGCATTAGCAGCACCAGAGCATTTGCTAAGAACCTCTTTATACTGTAATAATTTTGAGTTCCAATTATTGCTTAGCCCTTCAAGCAAAGTAATCATTTCGTCAAGTGAATACTCACCAAGTGAATCTTCAAGCTTATCACCCCACTCATGGGTTAGCCATGAAGGGCCCATTGGTTTATTCTCAAACTTATCCTTCAATGGATAAGCCAAGCTGTAATTTAGAGGCGACCAGTACAGAAACAGATATCCATTTACAGGAT
>WGDE01000145.1 GCA_015493385.1 Phycisphaerae bacterium | reverse complement strand
TGGCTTAAACGGCGCAGTTCTTAGTGAAATATCTGGAAGCACTGCCAGAGAGTACGTCTACGGCGCAGCCGGAGAAGTAATCTATATGCATAGCTCTGCTGGTAATGGCATCGGTAGATATCTGGTTACTGATTTTAGGGACTCTGTTATTGCTAAAGCATATTATGATGGAAATCAAGTTCAGATAGATTATATTGATTATAATGCTTGGGGCGAGCCAACAGTTTTGCAGGGCGGCGATCTTGAGGGGCTTTCGATTCTTTGGAATGGTTATTACTATGACGATGAGACAGGCAACTATTATCTGCGCAACCGTTTCTACTCGCCGCAGGAGCGTAACTTCATAACCGCAGATCCAAGAGGAATTAATCCGAGTGGAAATTGGAATAATCGTTTTGCTGTTCATGAGCAGTATAATGATGGCTATGGGTTGATGGTTTATGCGAAGAGTGATCCTGTGAATGGTCGGGATAATTGGGGGATGTATGAGCCAATCGGGACACCTTGGGTTGTGCGAGATTATAAATGGACTTATTCTTGGTCGGAAAGAACACGGTTGCTTGGTTTATGGATAGGTACAGGGTACGCTAAAATTTCATGGGAATATGGTCGAACAGATGTTTATAATATTGGCATTGCAGGGGCCAGTAGTTTGGGTGGATATGATAGTGCAACATTAGTTCCTGCTGCTTTCAGTGTAGACTCATGGACAGCTCCAACAGATATGACTTTTGCATTTACCAAGAATCTTGACAGTAAAAAATATCCATGTAGGGTAAGTATTAAATGTAAAGGACTTTGCTGCGGTCTAGATCATCCTGTAACATGGATACCTGAAAAACCATATGTTTACGGTGTCGTAAAATCGCTTAAAGGTAGTAATTTTTCTTTGCCGGGTCTTTTTGCCACCTGCGACATCGGCTCACTACAAGGTTTAGGTAGTAGTTTGTGCAAAAAGAGCTGCCATAGAAGAGAGTGTTCAAGGAAATAATTATGTTTAAACAAATAAAACAATATTTATGGAATGAATTTTCTCTCTTTTGGAAAATTGTAGGTTCGCTAGTAGGGGCATTGGTCTTTTTTGCTTTGTTTGGAACGCATGTTGAATATGGTCGTGAAAAAGTTGGAGAATATTACTTTCTTGCTAGACATGTCACTATTTTGGTTGGACCAATATCTCTTGGTTTTGTGATTGGATATCTCGCTTCCAATGCGATAATGGTTTTAGGTAATTTTTCACCACTGAGCCCAGAAGAGAGAAAACTGCAAAGGCGTAGTTTAATATTCTCTTTATTATTTATAATTGCTTCTTGCAGTCTGTGGTATCCATTAAAGGAGTTTATTCTTTCATTTCTAGATAAATACAGTAGTGCGGTAGAATCTCTGGTGGCAAGGGTTAGTTTTGTCAGTTCTATTGTAATCTCATGGTATGCTCTGCGCAGCCATATACAACTAAATCGTTTCTTGAAGAAAGTATTGGAAGTCTTATCCCTAGGCTGCTTTGTGAAGTTTAACCCACCGTCTCTAACAAGGGCCCAGCAGAAGATAATCTGGATTACTTTTCTTATTGTGATATATCTAGTTTTGTTCCCACCTCGTTTTGGTTATTCAATGGAATGTTCAGAAACAGACTCTAGCTCTGCAGGCTTGGAAGTTACAGAGTTTGTTGGTTTATTTTTTGTAGGATCGAGTAATGGCTCTATTTACGTAGCGAATAATTTGCCAGATATAGGGTTGGAAATTCATTGGCATGTGGTTTTTCAATCCATAATCACACTTTTAGTTGTAAGTAGTGTTTTATTGATTGTGTTGGGGTTTATTAGATATATTCGTTGCAAGAATAAAGATGACAAGTAAGGAAGTCATTTCTCCTTTCCTTTTTTGTGTGTCTCTTAAGAAGTTTAAATTAGAAAGATGTGTTATATGAAGTTTCAATTAAAGATATGTGGCGGTTTATTTCTGGCTGGCGTAGTTATTTTGAGTCTAATGTTTTGGTTGTTTGGCAAACACACACCTCCAATTGAAGTGACTGGTGGGAAGGTTCTAGTTTATTCAATAGATTCTCAAGGTTTATCAGAGAAACAAAAAAAGAAGGTCTCCAAAGAAACACTGTCAGTGTTAAAGAAAAGGATTCCGTCTAAAGTTCAAAATGTTTCATGGCAACTAATTGGCGCAGATAAATTTGAGGTGAAAATTGGCTCTGAAAGTTTAGAACTGCGCAAGCGAAGAGAAGAATATGAGAAGGCTTTAAATCTATTGCCAAAGGAAATCAGAAAAGAACTTCAGTACATACCTGCTCAAGGGTTTGCTGAGAAAGCTAATGAATTGATTGCGGATAAGAGTGGTAAGGATGAGATTGTTGCTAATAAAGAGGCGATAAAAAAAGTAATTGAAGCTTTCAATAAATATCTACCATATCGTGAGTCGTATATTAGTTCTGATGAATTACAAAAACTACTAAAAGGCAAAGGTGTGCTTGAATTTAGGGTTTTGGTAGGGCAAGATCGCATGGGAGTTGGAGCACAACAAATAAATGCTATTGTCAATAATCTCAAAGAGAAAGGACCGGAGGCGGCTTCGGATAAAAAACTAGTTTGGTGTGAGATTATGAAACCTGACAAATGGGAGTCTGGTGGCATCTTAGGTGAGTATAACGGTAAGATGTATGTGTTGCTGAGTAACCGGTTAAGTGAATGTATGCTTCATAGCTCAGGTATTAAATGGAGGGTAAAGGGAGCGTCTCCCTCTACTGATTAGCAAGGGAATAATGCAGTGATTTTTTATCTTGATGAAGAAGGAGGAAATCTATTATTCGAACTCACAAGTAGAAATATGGGAGAGAGACTTTGTATTCTATTTGATGGTATTGCAATTACTGCCCCTACGATTGCAGTGGCAATTGGCGATACTGGAGTTATCACAGGTTATTTTGCTATATTTGAACAAACG
>WGDE01000144.1 GCA_015493385.1 Phycisphaerae bacterium | reverse complement strand
GTTTATCATGTCTATGTGTTTTATTGTTATTTGTTCTTGGAATACCCTCATTGGCTCGGGCGAAATCGCTATATGCGATAACCAGTCATGACAGTAGCAAGATCAATGCCTATCTTATTGATCCTAACAGTGCTATTACTTTTCAGAATACAGTTGAAAATACCCAGTCTTTTGGTATCGGGGCTACCGGTCTCTGTGTTTGGTCAAGTATTGACCGGATGTTTGTCACATATGAGTATGACAAAACAATAGCATGGGGGTCGACCAAGACGCTCCAACGAGATACAGATGATAAGATACTGGCTCCCGAAGCGGGTTTAGCTGGAATGGTCGTCGATGAAAAGAACAATAAGATGTATGTTGTTACTCGCAGCAGCGGACATCTTTACACTTACACATTCGATGAAATCAATGACACGCTTGTTCTTGTTCACCCCAATGATCCAGCTTACCCAGACAGAGACTATCGTCAGCTTGTAGGATTGGAATCCTCTACAACATTGGGATTGGCATTGGATGACGATGGCGGAGAAACTATTTTCGATATTCCTACCGGACTCTTGTACGTGTCTGATGGAACTAAGACTGTTCGCTATTACAACACGATGACTTGGGAATATAAAGGTAGCGTGATAATGAAGCAAAGGGCAGGGGGAATTGATGTGGACGGGGAGGGCTACCTCTATGCAGGAGGATATGTTGGATATAACACATATCACAATTATCTGACGCGCTACAATCTAAAAGGTGCACTTAATGACCCTAACACGAGTATTGAAAAGGATATGGGCTATAATGTCACAGATGTTATTATCGACAGGGATACAGGGATTCTGTACACGACGACTCGACAGGAAGTCGATGGACACGTTGGAGCGGTAGAGGCCTATGATGTGAGCGGTTGGTCAGGGAGCAATCCCAACGGTATTGTTCAAATAGATATTGAGAGCGATGATGATTTTAGCGGTCCGGCTGGTATAGGAATCGGTTCACTGTACAAGCCTAGCAATGGTATGTTCATTGAAGAGGTTGACGATATCAATGAAGAGACAGATAGCGTCCTTCCCGGAGATCTTTATCACTACAACATTACATTCCGACCAGGATCTAACGATGAATCAAATGTAGTCATTACAGATTATCTACCCGAAGAAGTTGAATTTGTCAGTGCCAATCCTACTGGGGGTGAATATTTTTCTCGTCCCGACCATAAGTACGTGTGGGAGCTTGGTAATGTAGCAGGTGGCGACCCAAACACTTCCTTTGAATTGACGGTACGGGTTAATAATAATGCCGAGCCAATGGGGGTGCTGTATAATGAGGCCACTGCTGAAAGTGATGTTTCGTATGTTGCAGATGACGGAAATACGCCAGTCGGTTGGTGGGGTGGAGATGTGATTTTTGTTGACAAGAATTCACCTGGTCCGCATATAGGAACTTCATGGCAGAGAGCATATAAGTTTTTAGAAGACGGTCTCGAGCGTGCAGGCCAAGCCTCCAACCCGAACGCAACAGAGGTTCATGTCGCCGATGGCGTGTATAACCCTGGAACCGATGCAGATGATTATTTTGATGTACCGGATGGTATCAAGGTCTACGGTGGCTACATTGGCTATGGAGCATCGAATCCAAATGAGCGAAACTGGAAGAAGTACAAGACAGTCCTGTCTGGCCTTTTCGATGATGTGTATGTGTTAAGAAATAATAAAGTTGTCGAAATGGGTAATGGTTCCCTCTTGGATGGATTTACGGTTGAGGAAGGTATTTACGGTATTGTAGGTAGCAGTTCAACATTTGAAGTACAATATTGCGCAATCGCAGAAAATACCCAAAGAGGTATATTTTGCAACTCTTCAAACCTGACAATGAATTGGTGTGAAGTATTTAATAATGGAAGATATGGTATTTATCATAAAGGAAACAATTTAACTGTAGATGTCACAAATTGTATTATTTATGATAATCTTTGGGATGGTATATTCACAGACCAGTCAATTTCTGAGATCAGGAATTCTTTGATTTATAACAACGGTTCTGCTGGTAGCTATTATGGAATTAATCTTGTAAATCCTTGGAGCAGTCCGAACATTTACAACAACACAATTGTTAATAATGCGCATGAAGGTATTCGGTTTGTTGGTAGTAATATGCCGGATGTTCGGAATAACATTCTGTACTACAACAACCCAGAGGCGCTTCATAGTCCACAGGTTGCAGGAATTAGTGAGATGTACTACTGTTGTATCTACGATCCAAACAGTCAGAATTCAACGCCTGATGTAAATGGTAATATCACCTGCGATCCAAACTTTGTTTATGATTCTGAACCATACGGATATTATCACATTAAGTATGAATCTGATTGCCGTAATGCTGGCGACAATAGTGTTTATATTACGGGTGATGTCGATATGGACAACACAGAACGAAAGCAAGAAGATACTGTAGATATTGGAGCTGATGAAGTCAGCTGCGAAGATGCTTGGAATGAGATTGATTGGACACATGATGGCGTCATCAATATGGATGAGTTTTCTATTTTCTCAGCGGCTTGGCTAAGCCACGATCCGAACGACCCTAATATGACAAC
Source organism: Phycisphaerae bacterium (assembly GCA_015493385.1). GTDB lineage: Bacteria > Planctomycetota > Phycisphaerae > Sedimentisphaerales > Sedimentisphaeraceae > S145-28. The sequence continues at coordinate 12,059 of WGDE01000144.1, read as the reverse complement.
GGATCCAAGTGACATTGGTGATCCGAACTATGTAGATCCAAACTCATTATTAAACTGGAATCCTATATGCGATTTTGATAATGATTATGATGTTGAATTGGATGATCTTGAAATTTTCTGTGAAAACTGGCTATGGCAAGCCTGTTGGTATGCGGATTACACAGTTGTCGTGTATGGCACGAGTAGTGCTGGTGAAGAAAGTATGATGATGGCAGAACCAGCTTTAATGCCAGCAGCAACTACTTCTCAATTGCAACCAGTGGAAGAAAAAACCGTTACTGAGCAGATTCTTGATTTGGAAAGTTGCATCGAACTTCTTGAAAAGATATGGCTGAAAGATTCATATATTCAACAGGAAGTTGATCCTGATAGCTGGAAGAAGTTCATGGACTCTATCTATGATAATTTGACTGATTTAGAGACCAAAGATGTTCAGATGGATGTAAACAGTGATGCTAAGCAGTAAATTTTTGACTTTTAGCTCTGAGAAGAGGTATAATAGACTAAACTTGAAAGGAAGATTATTATGAAATCAGTTTTGATTCTTGTATTATTAGCATGTTTAGTGGTTCCTGCTCAGGCAACGTATTATGAGATTACGGGCGGTTATGATCCAGGATTAACTTTGCAGAATTCTGATTCGCTTCTGATGACTGGAGGGGGGGCTTGGCGACCTAAATATGTACAGCGATAGTTCCGCAATTGTTCAAAATACATCTACACTCAATCAAGGATTTGGTGGGCTGTGGGAAGCCCAACTATTTGACAATTCGAGTTTAGAATTTTCTGGAGGTCAGTTAGGTCATCTTAGCCTTTTTACAAATGCCACCGTAACCTTAAGTGGAGGTCGAATTGACAATATTTACAGCTACCAAATTGCTTGGGGATGGGATTACAGGGTTGACCCAGCAGAATGGGTTCCGAACCCGCACATTACTATTATCTACTCAGGCGAGCTACCAACACTTGATGCGAATAATTATTTGACTGGCTTGTGGGGCAATGGCGATCCATTTTCAATATACCTTTCTGATGCTCCCGAAGGTTATGGCTATAGTCCGGCGATTGAGAATATCCAATTTCAACTAATCCCCGAACCGGCAACATTACTGTTACTTAGTTTGGGTGGTTTACTTCTTCGCCGTAAGCAGTAACAATGATTAATATTTGCAAGGCTCTCACTTAATAGTGAGGGCCTTTTGCGTTAAAAATAAAAGGTTAGAGATTCCAAGCTTCTAGCGTTAGCTAACGCCTACTTGCAACTCCAAATTCAATCGCCTCTCATGGTAAAAAAACATTACAAAATGGTCAAGATTTCTTTTCTGTATCAAATAGCAAAAGTCTGTTACAATTGCGTTTATGAGTAAAAAACAAAAACAAGCTATATCTACTAAAGCATTTTTGCCTACTACGCGTGCGCAGATGAAAAAGCGTGGTTGGCGACATGTTGATATTATTTTAGTTACGTCGGATGCCTATGTCGATCATCCCTCTTTTGGGGTTGCGCTGATTGGTCGTTGGCTTCTTGAGCATGGATTTAGAGTTGCTGTGTTGGCACAGCCAGATTGGAAAAGTGTTGATGATTTCCTCTCGCTCGGCAAGCCAAAGCTGTTCTGGGGGATTACCAGCGGCTGCGTAGACTCGCGGCTCAATGACTACGCCTCCTTGGGCGCAAAAAGAAAAAAAGATGTCTATTCCCCACAAGACGAGGTTGGTCTGCGCCCGCCCAAGCCGCTTCTAAGCTATTCGGCTAGGGCAAGGCAGGCGTTTAATGATGTCCCGATTGTGCTTGGCGGAATCGGTGCGTCTCTGCGCAGACTGGTGCATTACGACTATATCGAAGACAAACTAAAAAGAAGCGTTCTTGTCGATGCCAAGGCGGATGTTCTTGTTCATGGCATGGGAGAACTTGCCACTCTTGAAATAGCCAAACGCCTAAAGGCAGGCAAAAGCATTGAGCAGCTAAGTGATATTGCCGGTATAGCGACTATCGTAAAAGATGAGAAAGCTCTCCCATCTAAGCATGTTAGGCTTGATTCGCTTGCTGCGCAAGAGGCGGATTCCAAGCTGGTATTAAAGAATCATATTCTCTATCAAAAACAATGTATCCCCGGCGGTTTGCCAGTTGTTCAGAAATACGACAATGGCTTTCTGTTGGTGAATCCTCCCCAGAGGCCACTAAACTCAAAAGAGATGGATCAGCTCTATGCGATGGAGTTTACGCGTGATGCACATCCTAAGTATAATGAGCTTGGAGGTATCTCAGCACTAGAGCCGGTACGTTTTTCAATAACCACGCATCGCGGCTGTTTTGGCGGTTGCTCTTTTTGTTCTATCTATTTTCACCAAGGAAAGCAGATTAGCTCTAGAAGTGTGGACTCTATCCTGCAAGAGGCAGATAAAATCGCTGCGCACCGAGACTTTAAAGGCACCATCCACGATGTTGGAGGCCCTAGCGCGAATATGTACGGTATGGGCTGTACGCTCAAAAAGCAGTGCGATAGGGCAAGCTGTATATACCCGTCGCCATGCAAGTATATTAAAACAGATTCTAGCAGTCTCATCGGGCTTATGAATGAGCTTGTTAAGTGGAAGAGAAAACGTGCAAAGGCGCATGTGTTCGTTGCCTCTGGCGTTAGATTTGACCTTGCAAATATGGACCAAAGATACATTAAGCTTCTAGCTAGAGAGTTCGTTGGAGGCCATCTAAAGGTTGCACCTGAGCATTTCTCAGAAAAGGTTCTCTCACTTATGGGCAAGCCGAGCTTTTCCGGATATCAAAAGTTTGAAGATAGCTTTGAACGCGAATCAAGACTCGCCAATAAGAAGCAATATCTAGTGCCATACTTTATCAGCGCGCATCCAGGTTGCAAAGATTCGCAGGCGCTTGAGCTTACCGAGTATCTCGTGAATAAGAATCTCCGTCTTCGTCAGGTGCAGGATTTTACGCCAGTGCCTCTTACTCTATCGACTGCGATGTATGTCTCAAACTGCGCAGAGAATGGAGAGAGTATTTATGTGGCGAAAGGGCACAAAGCAAAAAAACTTCAGGCGGCTCTCATGCAGTTTTGGTTACCAAGAAATAAAGCGATATTGAGCGAGTATCTAAGAAAACACAAACGCGAAAAACTGCTCAATAGAATAAGCTCTATGCAGAGAAGCTATCGTTAGATTAGCGTTTATTTTGAAAACCTTTTTTAACCACGAAGAGCTTGAGGAACATGAAGGGGAAGATGGTGTTTGGAATCGCAGGTGGCTGTGAAATACTTTGAGTTTGATTTCGCCTGCAAATAGCAATAGAATACGCTCTAAAATCTGATTAACCTTGCGAGACTAAAACAATGAAAATGCTTCTACTCTCTGACATACATTCTCAGACAAAGTTGATTGCCAATATAGGTAAAGAACTTAGCTGCGCTGAGATTGTAGTAATCTCGGGAGATATTACAAACTTTGGTGGCAAAGCACAGACCAAAGAAGTTATAGGGCTTATCGAAAAATACAACAGCAATATTCTCGCAGTGGGCGGAAATTGCGATTTAAAAGAATCCATCGAGTATCTAGAAAGCAAAGATATATCACTGCACAACAAACTTATCAGCACAGGTGGTTTTAATTTTGCCGGTACTAGCGGTGTATTCCCTAGCATCGATAATGGAGACCAAAGAGTAGAGGCTTTTAAAAACTGTCTAAACCTCGCCGATAAAGACAAACCTCTAATTGTAGTGACCCACCAACCAGCCTACGCAACCAAAGCGGATATGAGCTGCTCAGGAGGCCACTGTGGCAACAAACTACTTAGGCGTCTCATAGATCAAAAGATGCCAACCCTAGCAATCTCAGGGCATATACACGAAGCAATCGGGTATGAGAAGATTGACCAAACAATCTTCATGAACCCAGGCCCCGCATGTGATGGTTATTACGCCACAGTAGAGATTGATGCATCTGGAGAAGCTCTCGCGATAGAACACTACCGCAAAACATCTTAGAATCTTGCGTTAAAAAGGTTTTGAAATCAGCGGTGAAAGTATTCTGGAAATATCCGACTCTGCGTGCTATAATCCCCCCCAATTGAAATTTTACATAGGAGTTTTCAGTATGATAATCGTTATGGAACCAGATGCACTAGATTCGCAAATTAGCCATGTAGTGGGTCTTGTACATGATTTTGGGCTCAAAGAACATGTTATACGCGGTACAGACCGGACTGTGATTGCCTGCATCGGTGACAAGAGGAGTGTGGATAAAGGTGCGCTTGAGAATGCACCGATGGTTGAGAAAATTGTTCCAATCCTCGCCCCTTATAAAGTTGCTTCTCGTGAGCTTAAAAAAGAGAAAACTAAGATAGCTATCGGTCCAGAGAAGTTTGTTATTGGAGGCGATAAAGTTGGCGTTATAGCAGGGCCATGTGCGGTAGAGAATAGAGATATGATCTTAGAGATGGCAACTATTTTGCGCAAGAGTGGCTGCGCAGGACTAAGAGCCGGTGCATTTAAGCCTAGAACTAGCCCGTACGCTTTCCAAGGCTTAAAAGAGGAAGGCCTTAAAATCTTGGCGGAGGCTAGAAAAGAGACAGGCCTAGCAATCGTTACAGAGGCTATAAGCGTTGAGACAATCGAGATGGTTGCAGAGTATGCTGATGTTGTCCAGATTGGGGCAAGAAATATGCAGCATTACCCACTGCTTGAGGCGGCTGGAAAAATCAATAAACCGGTAATATTAAAGAGAGGCCTGTGCGCAACGCTTGATGAGTTTTTGCTTGCGGCTGAATATATTATTAACGGCGGCAATAAAGAAGTAATTCTCTGTGAGCGTGGTATCCGTACATACGAGGGGTATGTGAGAAATACGCTTCCGCTTGCGAGTGTTGCTCAGCTTAATTCTATGACGCACCTGCCAGTTATTGTAGATCCTTCCCACGGTACAGGGCATGCGCATCTAGTCCCTTCGATGTGTAGGGCGGCTGTTGCGGCTGGCTGTGATGGGCTCTTAGTTGAGTGTCACCAAGATCCAGAGCATGCGCTCAGCGACGGAGCTCAGTCCATTACGCCAAATGTGCTTGATGAGGTTATTGTTGATATCAACAAGATTGCTGAGATTGTAAAAAGAAGCTAATTATTGCACATAAAGAGCCGCTCAAATTGAGCGGCTCCTATATGCTTACACTGATATCTGATGAAGAATTAAGCTACCCTGATGAACTGATTAGTTAACTCTTACTTTAACATCTAAATATTTAACTCCCCATTTCATAGCCTGTTTGTGAGAGTTGAAAAATACATCTAGTTTATTGCCTTTAATTAGCCTGCCTCTATCCTCTATTTTAACGGGATTAGAATTGTTGTAACCAGGTATTATCATTTCGGTGCCAAAACAAAACTTCTTATCAGAAGCGACAAATCTATCACCTCTGTGTATTTTATGCATACTTGCTGTGTAACCATCAGAATGTCTTCCGCAGCATTTTCTGCAAGGGCAGTATGCGGTGACTTTCATTCTAATAGTTTTCCACTTGGGATTGCTCTTAACATCCTCTTCGCCAGTCCAAGAAGGAACGCTTTGGACGGTAAGTTCGCTGGCTGCATCTGGTATCATGCCGTTATGCGATGATGTCTCTGGAGAGATTCGAACTTCACTTGAGAGCATATTGAGTTTGGTCTTGCTATCGCTAGAGCTGATTGTTGCATAGCTCAATGTCGCAAATAGAGCAACGGCAGATAATGCAACTATAAAACGAAATCGCTTAACGCTATTTAGAACAGCCTTAATTAAGTAGTTAGTGTTCACGGAAACCCTATCAATTCTACATCAAGTGGTAATCCGTGTTTACCCTACAATGACCTGAAAAATATTTTGTTTATAAAAACAAAATATTTTTTGCCCCATCCTGGGCGGTCAACGAACTCGACAGAATATAGAATAATAAATACAAAGTCAAGTTTTGAGAAAAAAATGAACAGTAAAAATACAATAAACAAGCCCTACAGCAGATTAAATGAACACTTTATGGGGCATTCTATCTTTTAATTTTTCTATACGATCAGGTAGCAAGGCTGTTCGTATTTTATTGATTCGATTTATTGACGCCAGTCTTTTAAGACCAAGTGTCCAGCTTGTTTGCATATGTGTTTTTTATATGTTATGGGCGGTTTTGCCAGTTATATTGCCATTTACTTTCAAGGGTATATACTATTAGGGTAAGCAGGATGTTTCTTGCTATATTCTAAGCGGTTTGGCTGAGAATATAAGGGTGATTCCCATAATTTATGCAAATTGTTGATAAGGCTCTCACAGAGGCCTTATTTTTTTTAGAAGGATCTATGATAATTTGGCACGTTTGGATGAAAGACTTATTGATCAGGTTAGACTCGCACCCTGCAATGACATCGTTGAGGTCATTTCTGAGCATCTAAGCCTCACGAGAAAGGGAAGAGATTTCCTAGGTTTGTGTCCATTTCATCAGGATAAAAATCCTAGCTTGCATGTAAACCCGAGTATGGGTATTTTTAAATGCTTTGTGTGCGGCGCCGGTGGCGATGTATTTAAATTCTTACAGTTGCGTGAAAACCTCTCATTTATGGAGGCTCTTGAGAGACTAGCCGATAAAGCTGGTATTGAGATTTCGCGCAGTAAGAATATTAGAAAAAGCTCGGTTGGTGCAGAAACGATAGACCCTCTTATGCTTGCGCGGGTTAACGACTGGGCAATGCGGTTTTGGCAAGCTCAGTATTCTGACGAGAAAAACGGTAAAATCGCCAGAGACTATATTGATGAACGAAAGATAGACCAAGACGTAGCAAAGCAGTGGCTCATTGGTTTTGCCCCAGATAGTTGGGACGCTCTTACGCTCGCCGCTAGCAAGGCCGGAATTAGTGAATCTTTGCTGGTAAGTGCGGGGCTTGTGGTTAAACGGGAAGCAAAGAGCGGCTGTTATGATAAATTTCGCAACCGTTTGATGTTTCCAATTTTGGATACAAGCGGCAGGGTTATTGGTTTTGGTGGTAGAACTCTTGGAGATGATAACGCTAAATATATGAATTCGCCTGTTACAGCACTCTTTGATAAGAGTAGCTCGCTTTACGGGTTAGGTAAGGCTCGCCATAGTATCGTTAAACTTGGCAAGGTGATTGTTGTTGAGGGCTATACTGATGTGATTATGTCTAGTCAATATGGTATTGAAAATGTCGTTGCAGCGCTTGGTACAAGCTTTACTCAAGGGCATGCCAGAATGCTAAAACGCTTTGCCAGCGAGATTATTATGGTCTTGGATAGCGATGATGCTGGGGTAGCAGCGGCTAATAGGGCGTTGGAAGTATGTTTGTCTCAAAATATTGACGTTCGGATTGCAACGGTCCCAGAAGGTAAAGACCCTTGTGAGTTTTTGCTTGCTAGGGGTGGTGAGGCTTTTTCTCAAGTTATTGACTCTGCGCAGGATGTTTTGAGCTATAAATGGCAGAGGTTTAAGGGAGAATTTGACTCTACTGATAGCACTGTTAAGAAAAAACAGGCGATTCAAGAGTATTTAAGCGTAATCGCTAAAGCGATTAACTCGGGCTATTTGGATAGTATCTCCAGAGGACTAATAGTACGTCGCGTGTCTAGCCTTATTGGGATAAGCGGTAGTGATATTAATAAAGAGCTTGCAAAGCTTGGTTCAAGACAGCAAAGAAGTGTGGTTGCGAGTGTCAAGAACAGTAGAGTTACTAAAGTGGGGCTCGGCGAGCATTATCAGGATAAAGCGATTCAAGATGTGCTCGAAGTTTTGCTAAACGAGCCTTCACTCTTTGATAGAGTTTCGTCTTTGATTGATGTATCGCGTATTGAATCGCCATTACTGCGTCAGATAGCGACTCTTCTCTTTGAAATACTTGAGACTCAAGAAAAGTTTGAAATAACAGATTTGCTTGGCAGGGTTGAAGATGTTGCGATTTCTTCGACCATAGTTGACTTGAGTTATGCTGGTAGAGAAAAGTCAAATTATCTATCCCGTATTGAGAGTTCGTTAGATGTTATAAAATCTCTCAGGATAGACAAAGAGATAGATGCTGCGAAAAGAAATATCAGCGATGATGAATCGCTTAGGAAGATAACAAAAAGCTTGCGTGATGTCCAAGCTGATAAACGTAATAAGAGTAACCTTCGTAAAAGTGTTATTTTTTAGATTGATTTTATTGGAAAAATATGGCCGCAAAGAAAAAAACAAAAAAGAAGACAGAGGTTGAAGCTGTTGAGATAACCGATGGAATGTCAGCGAAAGATCTTGAGGCTGCTGCAGACGCATTATTATCCGAGGCAAAATCAAAAGAAAAGTCTAAGGATCATGAAGTTGCAGATGAGAGTGTCGTTGTAGATGGGGACGTAGCTGTGGTTAAAGTTCCAGATGCTCTTGAGCAAGATAAAGATCTTTTAGAGCTACCGGCAATCCCTGCAGAGCAATTGCCGCCAACTCCTGAGATGTTAGAGTTGGTAGAGAAGAAGATTGCCCAGCTAATAGAGAAGGGCATGCAAAAGGGGTATCTAACATACGAGGAGATGAATGATGAGTTGCCTGATACGGCAATTTCGCCAAATCGTTTGGATAGTCTCTTGATGACTCTCGATGAGAAGGATATTCAATTGCTTGATGAGGTTGCTGTTGGACCGGTCACTGACCAGAGCGAATTTGAAGTAGATGATGAAGTCTTTGAAGAAGAGCCAGAGATTAGCAATGAAGATAGAATCCTTGAGCAGGCGTTAGTTGAGAATGAGGGCAAGAGAATCGACGACCCTGTTAGGATGTATCTAACGCAGATGGGTGAGATACCATTGCTTAGCCGCGACGAAGAAATTAGCTTGGCACGTAAGATAGAACTTACAAGAATGGCGTTTAGACGTAAAGTTCTAGAGAGTGACTACTGCGCAGCTCAGGCGGTTGAAATCTTAGAGTTGGTTCACAAAGGTGCTCTACCTTTTGATAGAACTATGAAAATGAGCACTACAGAGAATCTTGTTCGCTCTGTTGTGAAGATGAGATTGCCTGAGAATCTCAAGACAATCAAGGCACTGCTTAAGAAAAATAGAATGCTTTTTGAGTCATCTAGGAGCGGTATGAAGGCAGCTAAGCTCAAAAATACTCAAATGCAAATTCGTCGCAATAGACGAAAAATTGCCACTCTTCTCGAAGAGTTGAGTTTGCGCACTAGCAGAATTCAACCAATGATGGATAAGCTTTCTGGTATTCTTGCTAAGATGAACCAATTGCAGAAGCTAATCGATATTGGCCCTAAAGATGAGATTATCGAGGAAGATATTGAGACTATGCAGCAAGAGTTTGATGGGCTTGTCGAGCTTACAATGGAAACTCCGGCCCAGCTTTCTAAGCGTCTTCACTCTATGGAGTTGGTGTTTGCTGAGTATGAAGATGCTAAACGTAAGTTGTCTGGCGGCAATCTAAGGCTTGTTGTTTCTATTGCAAAAAAATATCGCAATAGGGGCCTTAGTTTCTTGGATATTATTCAAGAGGGCAATACCGGCCTGATGCGTGCTGTTGATAAATACGAATACAGAAGAGGTTATAAGTTTAGTACGTACGCTACTTGGTGGATTAGACAGGCGATTACTAGGGCAATTGCAGATCATGCAAGGACTATTCGTATTCCTGTACATATGATTGAGACTATGAGCAGGCTCAGAACTGCGAGTAAGAACTTGCTTCAAAAGCTTGGCCGCGAACCGACCATTGAGGAGATTGCTAAAGAAGTTTCAATGAGCGTATCTGAAGCGCGTCGTGTAATGAAGATAAGCAAGCATCCAATTAGTCTAGATAGGCCAATCGGCGAGAGTGAGGACAGCTATTTTGGCGATTTTATTGAAGATGAAGGCGTTGATTCTCCTGTTCAGTCTGCTACTCAAGAAATGCTGAAGGAACGTATTGAGGCTGTACTAAATACGTTAACATATCGTGAGAGAGAGATTATTAAGCTCAGGTATGGTATCGGTGAGGGCTATACATATACGCTAGAAGAGGTAGGGCGTATTTTCAAGGTGACACGTGAAAGGGTACGTCAGGTTGAGGCAAAGGCTATCAGAAAACTTCAACACCCTGTTAGAGCTAGAAAGCTAGAAGGCTTTGTTGACGGCCTGTAACGGCCAATATTGTCTAAAAAGGCCGGACACTTAGTTTATTGTAATTTCAATAGCGCCGAGAGAAAGACTCGGCGTTATTTTTTTTTAGATAAAAATCTGCCCTAAATCACTCTCAATTGTAAGAAAAGAGTTGCACAAAACATCTTAGTCCGTTAATATATGTTTGCATTCTTGCGTAGATGCTGGAATTGCATACCAAAAAAGCACTGGAGGTGTTTGTATGATGGCGGCAAAGGGGTCAGAGAGGGGTTTTACTCTTATAGAGTTGCTCGTTATGATCTCTATTATAACGATTTTAATAGCGATTATGTTTCCGGCTATAACTGGAGTTAGAGCTCAGGCTAGGACTGTAGTTTGTAAGACACACCAGAGGAGTTGGAATTCGGTTGCTAGCCTAATTGCAAGCGAGAATAACGGTAGATTTAGGCTTAACTATAGCGATTCTTCTTCTTGGGTCGAGCCGTTAGCTGAATATGCAGACCTTAGCTCAGAGTTAGTTTTCTGCCCAGAAGCGACTCGTGTAACCACGAGTGCGTCAGGTCTTGGAAGTACCAAAGAGGCTTGGCGATATTCCTATGTTGATGGTGAATCTAATTACCATACCGTCACAGGAAGCTATGGGCTTAATTATTGGTTAACAGATATTCCAACTCGTAAGCTTGCCAACCTTTCAGACAGAAGAAAATTTTGGCGCAGAAGCTCGTCTCTAAAGAGTGATACTCCTATTTTGGCGGACTGCGCATGGCTAGTCTCTATGCCGGATAGCAATAGAATGCTACCTTCTGGTCAGGTGCCACTCACTAGGGACTGGATAAAAACTTTCGGCGACTCCGTTGGAACCGATCGAAAGAGCTACTCTTACGATATGAGTAACTACTGTATACCACGTCACGCAAATGGAACCGGCATAAATGTTGCTTTTGCTGATGGTTCCGTTGCTACTGTAAAACTTCAGGATCTCTGGAATATAAAGTGGCATCGTGAATTCAAACGTTCTAGTGATGTACACATTCCTTGGCTTGATGGAGAATCTACTCCTCGCGTAAGGTGATTTTTTTTCTTTGTCAATTTTCCCCAAATCCAATACAATCTAAGCAGATGCGGGCGTAGTTTAGTGGTAGAATGCCAGCTTCCCAAGCTTGAGGTCCGGGTTCGATTCCCGGTGCCCGCATTATCTTTTTGTTGACGCTAGAAACACTCATAAAATGGTTCTCTAGCTATTTTTCACCACCTAAAATATATTCAAAGATTCTAATTGAAATAAACGCATCAATAATATTTCTCGACGTCTGTAGAATTGCGGTGTTTTTACAATTTCCAATATGGTATGGCTTAGAAATAATTTGGTGTGTGCTAAATATATATGTCACTTCTCTTTATAATTCAGCTTGCGAATGTTAAATCCACTTTTTTCTTCACTGTGGAAATTACCTCTAATCTTAGTGTGGTTATATAAAATATTTACAGGCAGATAATCGGGTTCACATGAAAAAAAGTGCCTCTAACGCCAACCAATCCGAGTTTAGGCGGGCATCTAGCCCTAATTTCTAGCGTTAATCAATTCCTACTAGCATCTCAAACTATATCGCACCATTTCATAGTCTTCGCATTTTCTATGCCGGAAAAAATATCCTTTAGTATTTGCTAAGTTTCTAAATGACGGTAAAATGGCGGGATTTGAGGTCGTTAGACAGATTGAAAAGGAGTTTTTCTTATGCATGAGAATGTTATTGAGTTGTGCGTTACCATCATTATCAGTCTTTTGGCTGTTGCAGTGATATCTTCAATGCTTCTAAAAAAGATTAGATGCCCCTATACGATTGGGCTTGTAATTATTGGTGGAGTGTGGGCTATGCTGGCTCATCATGTTGAGGCTCTTTCCCCAATGCGCAACCTTACATTGTCACCCGATGCAATCCTTTTTATAATAC
>WGDE01000143.1 GCA_015493385.1 Phycisphaerae bacterium | reverse complement strand
GCTTATTAAACTTCTTTGCGATATCGAAAATATGCTAAAAATGAGACTAATGACCTTCCTGAAAGCAATGCCAGTTTAGAAAAACTCAGAAATAGTGTTTTTTTTCAGGGACGACTACTTATGGAGTTAAGTTCATTATACGGTTTTAGTTTTGATAGATTTTTTAAGCTTCTCTTTTGGGTTCTTGCTGGCATAGCGTTTGTCGTTGGATCTTTTTTGCTGGTCTATGTAGCCGTTCACCTCGCTTTACTGATAATAGCTGCAATAATTGTAGGCTTCGTCTTGTACCTCGTAGCAACAATAATATATTACTTCATTAAATATATGATCATAGGTTTAATAATCAAACTTATCGTAGATGAATTAAAAAGAAACAAACAATAGGGGAAGTGGTAATTTCGTTTGTGAGGCTCTATTCTCTAACCTTGCCCAGCTAGACTTCGCGGTCTCAGTTGTAACAAAAAGAGTAATCATATTGCGGTTGGTTTTCCGATTTATTGCGGATGGTTGTGCTATAAACCGCTAAAGTGAACCATTTTAGTATATATTAGTTGTTTGCTCGTATAAATCGTGATATGTTAAGGTAGTTCTTAAGGGATTCTTTATTTATGGTAGTAGCGGGTTCCCTTTAGTTTTGAGTAAAGAGGAAATTCTGATATTTATTTACACGAGCTTAGATAAGGAGATTGCTATGAGGAAGTATGTTGCAGAGCTTTTTGGTACGTTTTGGCTTGTTCTTGGTGGCTGTGGAAGTGCTGTCTTGGCGGCTTCTTTTCCCGAACTTGGAATTGGATTTTTGGGTGTTGCGCTTGCGTTTGGTTTGACAGTTTTGACTATGGCGTTTGCGATTGGACATATCTCTGGTTGCCATCTCAATCCAGCTGTTTCGATTGGTCTTTGGGCTGGTGGTCGGTTTGAGGCTAAAGAGCTTCTTCCATATATTATTGCGCAGGTGGTTGGCGGTTTGATTGCCGGTGCTGTTTTGTTTGTTATAGCTAGCGGCAAGGAAGGCTTTGATGTTGTTGCGTCTGGGTTTGCGGCAAACGGTTATGGTGCGCATTCGCCTGGTGGTTATTCAATGTTGGCGGCGATTGTGACCGAGGTTGTTATGACAATGATGTTTGTGATTGTTATTCTTGGCGCAACAGATAAACGCGCACCGCAAGGGCTTGCTCCTATCGCAATTGGTTTGTGTCTTACTCTTATACATCTAATTTCTATACCTGTAACTAATACTTCAGTTAACCCTGCAAGAAGTACTGCGGTTGCAGTATTTGTAGGAGGCTGGGCTGTTAGTCAATTGTGGCTATTCTGGGCTGCGCCGATAGCTGGTGCTCTAATCGGTGCTGTAGTGTACCGCTTTATCGGTAAAGAATAAGCGGCAGACTAATAAAAAAAATCCTTACCCCTTAATTCGTTCGTGTATTCGTGACCATTATCTCTCCTAGAATTTAGTCGCGAATGCACGATTTTTTTTAACTATGTTTATTAAAGAGGTTTGTATGATTGTTGATATTTCTAATGGTAAGCTGGCTGCGCAGATCGATACCAAAGGCGCCGAGCTTTGTAGTGTTATCGGTTTGGATGGGTCTATTCAGTACATCTGGCAGGGCGATGAGAGGTATTGGTCTCGCAGCAATCCGGTGCTATTTCCTATTGTTGGAAAGCTTAAGGAGTCAAAGTATCGCTATGACTCTAAAGAGTATTTTATGAGCCAGCATGGCTTTGCAAGAGATAGCGAGTTTGCTCTTGAATCTCACTCGCAAGATAGAGCGGTCTTTGTGCTTAGAAGCAGCGCAGAGAGTCTGAAGGTCTATCCATTCAACTTTAAACTTACAATAGCATACAAACTCTGCGATAGAGAGGTTGAGGTTTCTTGGACTGTAGAGAATGTTGACGAGAAAGAAATCCTCTTCTCAATAGGCGCACACCCAGGTTTTAATTGCCCGCTAGAAGCAGGTCTCTCGTTTGAGGATTATAGGCTAGTTTTTGAAAATAAGGAGTTTGCGTTTAGAGAGTTTTTAGTTGATGGGGTTAGGGCTAAGAAAGAAGCGTTTATAGTGGAGCAGCCGTTGAAATTGACCAGAGAGCTATTTAAGGATGATGCATTAGTTCTCTCAAATATAAAATCTCATAAGATAACTCTTGAGAGCGTAAAGTCTCTGCGCAAAGTAGTGCTACGATTTGAAGGATTTCCATATCTGGGGATATGGTCCAAAGGGGATGGTGATTTTGTATGTATTGAGCCTTGGCATGGTATAGCAGATGATGAAAATGCCTGCGGAGATTTTAGAGAGAAGCAGGGCTTAATGGCACTCAAACCACGAGAGGTTTTCGCTTGCAGTTATTTTATTGAATGTGCTTAATGGTGAGTTATAGAAACTGCTGTTGAATGCCATGTTTTTTTAGAAGTCCCTTGATTATAGCTTGCAATTTTTTATTTTTGTATTTAGGATTATTCAAGCTCTTATATTATGAGCTGTTTTGAACGTATTTTCTTCGAAGGATTGATGAGTTGCGTTTGCCGAAAATAAGCATGTGAAAAGGAATTTCGTATGTGGATCTCTTATTTAGTTTCTAAACTAAAATCTTCTCAAGCTATTGAGTGCTTTGTGCGGGGCAATGAAACTAAATCTAATACTCCCCTTTTAGCTATCTTGCCTACTCTCCCCATTCTATTGGCGGGTGTGGCTAGACACTTTTTCTTGAGCTCTTCTTTTTTTACACCAAAACAGTTCTTATTAGGTCAAATTCAAGCAATTCGTACCGATTTAATCGATTTCAAAATATCTTATCGGAACTTTATTTTTGAAAAATATGCAAAAAATATAGTGTTTCTTTATCAATTGCCGAATCAAGGTATATGGAAAATGTTATAGAAGGTGATATATGGAATTAGTTAAAAAAATTAAAGAGGCGGAATCGAAAGCTGCTCAAATGCTCGAGGATGCTAGGTCTCAAGCACAGGCAAATATAGATGCTGCAAAAGCAGATTTTGCTGAGAAGCTCTCTGCTGCGGGAAGAGAGAGAATTGCTATTATTGAAAAAGCTAAAGAGCAGGCAATCGCAGAGGCAACTGCCCAAGCTGAGAAATTAGCGGCAGATGCTAATGAGAAGATCGCAGCTTATGAAACTGCAACCAAGGGAAAACTCTCTGGTGCAGTAGAAGAAGTTTGTACATATGTTAAGTCTCTTACTAAGAATTAACACGTTATCTTACTAAGAGCTAACGCATTATAAGGAATGTAGTATGGCTATTGCCAGTATGACAAAAGTTATGATTGCTAGCCACAAGGGCGAAGCAAAGAAACTTCTTAGTACACTCCAAAAAAGTGGTATGGTGCAGATTCTAAATGCTGAGCGTGCTTTGATTACTAAAGAGTATCCAGAGCTTAATATTCATACTAAAAGGATGAGAGAGCTTGAGGAGACTATTCAAAAGCTTGCAACGAGTATAGAATTTCTCGACGAGCACACAGATGCAGAACCTCTAACTTCTTTCTTCAAACCACTCTCTGCTGTCAATAAAGATGATTTTGATGCCACAATAGAAAAGTATTCCGATTTGTCTATTCTAGACACGGCTTTAGAACTTCAAGACAAACTAGATGTCGCTAAAGGTGAAAGAGAGAACATACTAGGCTCACTACAAATTCTTGAGCCTTGGAGTTCATTAGATATCAATCTCGAAGACTTCTTTACACTTTCAACATCTTCTACCTTCCCTGGGACTATTCCAACTCGACACTTAGAAGGAACAGTTAAGCAGATAGAAGAGGCTGGGGGTATTGTTGAGATTGTAAACACAATCGATAAAACGAGCTATGTGGTCGTTGTGGTGTTGAATGATAAGTTGGCTGAAATCCACAAGCTTCTAAGGGCGTGCGAATTTGAGGCAGTTAATCTAGAAGACTACAAGGGTTCGGTTAGAGAAAATCTTGAAGTACTCAAAAAGAAGCTTAATGATATTGACTCTCAAATAACAGGCCTAATCGAAGAGATTAAAGAGTTCTCTTCTAAACGATTAGAGCTGCGCATGCTGTATGATTATTATCAAAATCTCTACCTTAGAGAAACAGCTAGAAAGACTGCGCCTTCAACAGAGACTACTATATTGTTTGAGGGCTGGGTTAAGAAGAAAGACTTTGCTAAAGTCCAAAAGATTGTTGCATCTTTTGAATCTAGCTCTATTGATGAAATAACTCCAGGCGAGGATGAGAGTGTCCCTGTTGATATAGAGAATACTTCTGCATTTAAGCCTTTTGAGGTTATAACACGTCTATACGGCATGCCTCAATATTTTGAGCTAGACCCTACAGCAGCTCTTGCGCCATTCTTTGCTATATTCTTTGGCTTGTGCTTAACAGACGCTGGTTATGGAATTGTCGTTACAATTCTCTCTATCTGGTTTTTAAAGAAAATGCAGGGCGACAAGAAGTTTATGGCTTTGATTGCTATATGTTCGGTCGCAACCATAGTTGCAGGTGCTCTTACAGGCGGCTGGTTTGGTGATGCCGCGCAGCAGCTTTCTACACTTTTCGGTTGGAGCTGGTTTGCTAAGGCGAGAAATTCAATGATGTGGTTCGATCCATTTGAAAAACCGATGACATTCTTCGCTCTTTCACTTGCGCTTGGTTACATTCACATTATGACGGGCTTGTTCTTGAAGTTCTTCCATGAGCTATCAAGGAAGGAATTCGCTGCGGCAGTCTTTGATGCCTTGGTCTGGATTGTGATGATTAATTGTATTGCAATAAATATGTTTGGAAACACGCTACATATTCCAGCTGGAATATCATCAGTCTGTGGTAAAGTGGCACTAGTTCCTGCGGTTCTAATTTTTCTCTTTAGTCACCGTGAGGGTGGTATTGGAGCAAGGCTTGGAATGGGTGCATATAATCTCTTTAGCACCGTATTCTATCTTGGTGATGTTCTTAGTTATCTTAGATTGATGGCTTTGGGAATGGTGACTGGTGGTTTGGCCATGGCATTTAATACAATTGCTATCAGCACATCAGGCTCATTGTTTGGCAAGATTGTTATGGTTCCTTTGATACTGATAGGTGGGCATGCGTTTAATATTGCAATTAATGTGCTAGGTGCTTTTGTTCATACGTTGCGACTTCAATTTGTTGAGTTTTTCCCTAAATTTATGGATGGTGGTGGGGTAGATTTCACACCTCTAAAAGATGAATATAAGTATGTCTATGTTTCACAAGAAAATAAAATTGACTAATAACATTTTCAACTAATAGAATTTAACTTAGAAATAATTAAGGAGTAAAATCTGATGGAACTGGTCGGTCTTGGTAATGCGTTAGCGTTGTTTGGTGGTGCAATAGCGGTACTTCTTGCAGGTGCAGGTTCTGCTGTTGGCATTGGTTATGCTGGACGTGCGGCGGCAGGCGTGCTTACAGAAAAGCCTGAAAGATATGGTATAAACTTTATTATGGTTGTGTTGCCAGGTACACAAGGGTTTTACGGCTTCCTTGGTGGCTTTCTTGTTATTCAAAATCTTGCGCTATTAGATCCACAAACTGTAGTTGCGCTTACATGGCAACAGGGATTAATGATTCTTGCCGCATGTTTACCTGTTGGTTTTGGTGGTTTAATTAGTGCTATGCATCAGGGTAAGGTTTGTGCCGGTGGTATTCTTATGGCTGCAAAACGTCCTGAAATGGCTTTCAAAGCTGGTGTAGTTTACGCAGTTATGGTTGAAGTGTATGCGGTACTTGGTCTTCTTATTACAATCTTCATGCTAAACTCCGTAGATTGGAAAGCTGTACAGCAAGCTGTTGCAGGTTAATATACAACTTTAGTCAGGTGAAATAATGAATGCCAGTGAAGTTATAAATAAAATCATTGCTGACGGTGAGGCTAGAGCTGCGGAGATTGCCGAGAATGGCAAGAAGGAACTAGCATCTCTAAATGCTGATTATGACAGTGAGATAGAAAAGTATAATCAAGAGTCGCAGAGGCTTGCTCAGAAGGCGGCCGATGATGCTAGGTTGAGAATCCTCGCAACCGCGAGAATGGATGCAGCAAAAGCCATTCTCGCAGCTAAGCATCGCGCCTTAGATGCCGTATTTGATAAGGCAAAACAAAATCTGCTTGCTATGGACGATGATGAGTATAAGAAGTTTATTAGCGCAATGATTAAATCATCTATTGAGACAGGCGATGAAGTCCTAGTAATCGGACAGAATGAAAAACGTATTGATGATGCATTTATAAAGCAAGTCAATCGTGAACTTGGGACAGGTTTTCAAGGGAATATTCTTCTCTCTTCAGAACGCGAGGATATTAGCGGCGGCTTTATTCTAAAACGCGGTGATATTAGCGTTAACGTTTCAATAGAAGTTCTAATGGAAATTGCAAGAGAAGAACTTGAAACCCAAATAGCTGTTAAACTTTTTGACTAGGTAATAAACTCAATGAATACGTGTTTAGCACAAGGATCAACATATAGCGGTTTTGTGGTAGGTCAAGAAGATTGGCGATACACTTTTGCAGCCGCCAAAGCTAGGACTCTCGCAACAAAGTTGCTCAGCAAGAGCGTATTGCTTGATATGGCAAATTCTCAGAGTTTTGAGCATGCTGTTGAGTGTCTCAGCGGTAGCGAGTTTGCTTTTAATACTTCAAACCCTACCATGCAAGAGGTTGAGTCTATGCTCTTGGAAAAGAGAAAGGACGCACGCAAAGAGTTTAGCGATCTTATGATTGATGAACCTCTCAAAAACTTGGTTAAAGCAAGAAATGATTTTTCTAATATGCGTCTTGCTATAAGAAGAGTGGTTACCGATAGAGCTATCGGTAGCGATTATTCAGGCGAGGGGTCTGTTCCAGATAGCATCTTTGGTGAAGTTTTCGAGCAGGAAAATTACAGTGAGTTTCCTGCGTATCTTCAAGAAGCGGTTGAAGCTGCCGTTCTGGCGTATTATGAGAATAAAGATATCAGGCAGATTGATAATGCTATTAGCCGTGTTGCTAGTGAGTATTATCTATCTCAGGCAACTGAGCTAAAATGCGAATACCTCTGTTCTCTTGCTAGAATTCGTGCAGACCTTGGCAATATAAAAACAATGCTAAGGCTTAAATTCCTTGAGAGTGAAGACAGAGGCCCATTCCTCGCTACTGGTTCAATAAACACGGATATGTTTGTGCATGGATTAGACCTTGGCTATGATGGGCTTGCTCAACTCTTTTACCCAACTGATTACAGCCATATTGTGGAAGCGGGTACGGCCTATTTAGTTAAAGAAGGTTCGTTCCTGCGTTTTGAGAGTCTTTGCGATAAATATTTGTGGAATTGCTACAAAGAAGCGCTTGCACAAATTACAGCAGGGCCTCAGCCGGTTATGGCTTATGCATGTATGAAGACTATGGAAATCAGAACGATACGTATGATATTAACGGCTAAAAAGAATCATCTAACGTCAAAATTGATTCTAGATAGACTTGGGTTGAGTCCAGAATAATTGAGAGGTAGAAATGGAAGGTAAAGTTGCAGTTATAGGCAGCGAAGATTTTGTAATGCCTTTTACAACATTAGGCTTAGATACTTTTGCAGTTGACCCTGATGGAGATGAAGTCATTGAGTCGGCCCAAGAGATTATTAAAGCAAAATATGCGATGGTGGTTGTCGCTGAGAATATAGCTCGAGTAACTGATGAGGTGTTCTCTCAAACCATTAAGGATTCTTTGCCGTGCGTTGTGGTAGTTCCATTTACTACAGAACCACAGGGTTTTTCGACTGAATCGTTGGGCAATTTGCTTAAGAGATCTATCGGAATTGATATAGTTAATAATTAAATGAATAACTCGTTTTAAGGTTATCAAATAAAGGTTTATGCGATGAGTGAACTAGGACAGGGAAAGATTGTCAAGGTTGCGGGACCAGTGGTCGTTGCCCAAGGTATGAGTGGCGCCAAAATGTATGATGTGGTTCGAGTTGGTGAAGCAAACCTTATCGGTGAGATTGTAGAGTTGAATAATGATATGGCAAGTATTCAAGTCTACGAAGGAACAGTTGGTGTTGGACCGGGCGAACCGGTAGTCAATACTGGAGCACCTCTAAGTGTTGAGCTTGGACCAGGATTGATTTCAAGTATTTATGATGGTATCCAAAGACCATTGGACAAGCTTTACGCCCTTGAGGGAAGTTTTATCCAGAGAGGTAATGCTCTTCCTGGACTAGACCGCGACAAGAAATGGCAGTTTAAGGCTACTGTAGAAAACGGGGCAAAGGTTGTAGCTGGTGATATCGTTGGCGAAGTCCAAGAGTCATCGCTGATGCTACATAAAATAATGGTGCCTTTGGGGGTTGAGGGAACAATTGAGGGTATTAGTGACGGTGAATACACTGTTGACGCTCCAATCGCTACGGTTAAAGCTGATGATGGTAGCGTTAGTGAAATCAAGCTAATGCAGAAATGTCCTGTAAGAAGCCAGAGAGCGTCAAAACAAAGGCTGGCGCCGAACAGGGCAATGGTAACCGGTCAACGTGTTATTGATACATTCTTTCCTCTAGGAGTTGGAGGAACGGCTTGTGTGCCGGGGCCATTTGGTACAGGTAAAACAGTCGTACAGCACCAGCTTGCTAAATGGATTGATGCTGATATGGTTGTATACGTAGGTTGTGGTGAGCGTGGTAATGAGATGACAGACGTTCTTACCGAGTTCCCTGAACTTAAAGATCCAAAATCAGGTAAACCTTTGATGGAGCGTGTTGTCCTTATCGCTAATACATCAGATATGCCAGTTGCGGCTCGTGAGGCCTCAGTTTACACCGGAATTACTATTGCGGAATATTTCCGCGATATGGGTTATAGGGTTGCGTTGATGGCTGATAGTACTAGTCGTTGGGCTGAAGCGATGCGTGAGATTTCAACTCGTCTTGAAGAGATGCCTGCTGAAGAAGGTTATCCTGCTTATTTAGGAGCAAGAATTGCATCCTTCTACGAAAGATCTGGCCGAATTGAATGTCTTGGCTCACCAAGTCGCGAAGGGGCTCTTTCTATTATTGGAGCTGTTAGCCCTCCTGGTGGTGACTTGAGTGACTCTGTTGTTCAGGCAACTCTCCATGTGGTTAAGGTGTTCTGGTCTTTGCAGTCTAGACTTGCTCAGCAACGACATTTCCCAGCGATTGATTGGCTAACAAGCTATTCTTTCTATAAGCAATATCTGAAAGAATGTTTTGATGATAAAGCAATGGCTGTTGAGATGGACGATATGATTAAAGAAGCAATGTCGTTACTTGAAAAAGAAGCTGACCTTCTTGAAATTGTACGACTTGTTGGTGCTGAGGCTATTTCTAAAGCGGATCAAATAGCCCTTGCGGTTGCAAAGAGTATTCGTGAGGATTATCTCCACCAGAATGCTTTCCACTCAGTTGATACCTATACGTCTCTTGAGAAGCAATATGCGATGTTGAAAGTGATTTTACACCTCTATAAAAAAGGTTTGGAAGCTGTTGAGGCTGGAATAAATCCAGTTGATATCTTCAAGATAGAAGCTATGGAAGCTATCGCAAGAGCAAAATATATCCCAGAATCTGAAGTGTCAAAAATTGTAGATATAGCGAACCAAATAGATAATCAGATAGCCAAGTTGTAAAGATACAAGGAAAGAGCAAATGCTTAAAGAATATAAATCAGTATCGAGTGTCGCGGGACCATTGATGATGGTTCAGAATGTTGATGGAGCCAAGTTTGGTCATATTGTAGACATTGAACTTGGAGATGGCTCCATAAGGCATGGTCAAATTCTTCAAGTTGACGGTGACAATGTTCTAGTTCAGGTTTTTGAGGGAACTCAAGGCGTTGACCTAGACGAAACAAAAATTCGCCTGTTGGGCAAGCCTTCCGAGCTTAATGTATCACCTGATATCCTTGGTAGGGTGTTTAGTGGCGTTGGAATTCCAAAAGACAATGGCCCAGCTATCATTCCAGATGCTAAAAAGGATGTTAACGGAAATCCTATCAATCCATACAGTCGAGATTTTCCAAATGAGTTTATTCAGACAGGAATATCAACAATTGATGGATTGAACCCGTTAGTTAGAGGTCAAAAGCTTCCTATATTCTCTGGAGCTGGTTTACCTCACGATGAAATTGCTGCACAACTTGCGAGGCAAGCGACTGTGCTTGGAGAGGGCGAGGAATTCGCTGTAGTTTTTGCGGCTATGGGTATAACATTCGAAGCAGCGCAGTTCTTTATTGATGATCTCACCAAAACAGGTGCGATTGAGAGATCTGTTATGTTTATCAACCTTGCGAATGACCCTGCTATTGAACGTATTGCAACTCCTAGATTTGCTCTTACCGCTGCTGAGTATCTAGCATTTGAGCGTGGTATGCAAGTGTTGGTTATCCTAAATGATATGACAAACTATTGTGAAGCGCTTCGTGAGATTAGTGCTGCAAGAAAAGAAGTTCCTGGTCGTCGTGGTTATCCTGGTTACCTCTACACCGACCTTGCAACATTGTATGAACGTGCGGGAAGAATTAAAGGTAACAAGGGTTCTATAACAATGGTTCCTGTTTTGACTATGCCTGAAGATGATAAGACTCACCCAGTTCCAGATTTAACGGGTTATATCACTGAAGGACAGATTATCATGAGTAGAAGTCTTGATAGAAAATCTATCGCTCCTCCAGTTGATGTTCTTCCAAGTCTATCAAGGCTTAAAGATAAGGGTATTGGCGAAGGCAAGACAAGAGAAGACCATGCGGACCTTTACAACCAGCTCTATGCAGCCTATGCAAAGGGTAAAGAATCTCAAGAATTAGCCACTATTCTTGGTGAAGGAGCCCTTAGCGAGGAAGATGCAAAGTATATGAAATTTGCCGATAGTTTCGAATTACGCTACATTTCACAGGGTTTCTCTGAGAACCGCACTATTGAGCAGACTCTTGACCTTGGTTGGGAATTGCTTAGTGTGTTTGATGATACTGAGCTCAAGCGTATTGATGTTGATTTGATTGCCAAATATATGCCTAAGTTTAGAAAAAACGACGGGGCTAGTGACTAAGGACATTTAGATGCAAGCTAATGTAACAGCAACCAGAATGCAGCTTCTGCAATTGCGTAAGAAAGTAATTCTTGCGCAAAGGGGTCATAAGCTGCTTAGTCAGAAAAGAGATGAACTTTCAAGACAGTTAGTTATTGTCTCAAGGTCTATCAAACCTCTTCGAGAGAAAGTGGAAGAGGAGATAATGGAAACTTCAAGGCGCTTTATGATTGCTAGGGCGACAATGGAACCAGAAGACATACATGCAGCACTTGATGTACCAACTAAGAGATTTTCTCTAGCTTTAAAGTTTGCGAGCGTTATGAGTGTTAAGGTCCCTCAATTCATAAAACAAATTGAAGGCGATATTATTTGTTATGGACTAGACTATACTAGTGCAGAATTGGATGTAGCACTCAAGGCCCTTGAGAGATCTTTCGATAGCTTGATGGAACTTGCCGAAAAAGAGAAACAAGTTCAGCTTTTAGCAACAGAGCTTGAGAGCACCAGAAGACGTGTTAACGTGTTAGAGCATGTATTAATCCCTGAGACTCAAGAAACCATCAAATTTATTTACAGCAAGCTTGGCGAAGTCGAGAGAGATAACGCTACTCGATTAATGAAGATAATAGATACAATACGAGGTTAACTTTTTTTAATCTTGCTATCTTAATTCCTGAGGGCTTTGATTGTTTTATCAATTAAAGCCCTCTTGTTTTTTCTTATCCAGTCCGCTTTTCTGATAATCATTTTGATGAAATTAACACCACTAAAATGAGCAAAATATCCGGTTGCTGCGATTGGTAAAATTGCTTCTGCTATCATTGTTTCAATCATCAAGTCTGGTATAGCTACTAGCTTATTGTCTTCTGTTATAGGATTTGATTGGTTGTAGGCATTCAATAGAGTTATAAGCCCATCTGTGTTGAGATACGCAGGCCAGTCTTTAGGGTTGGCTCTGCCAGCAACAATTGTAAACTGCAAGCATGCATTTGCAAGGTCGTAGGTAGGATCGGTGTATTTGATTGAATCAAAATCTAACACAGCCACTAATTTATTGTCTCTAAACAATATATTACCAGGGTGCCAATCTCCATGCGTCAATTGTTTTTCCCATTGATCAATGCCCAACAAATTCACTTCCTCAGCTGAGCTGTTATAGAAGTCTAAGAGTTTGTGCATTAACATTGGTAATGATATAAAATTATCGTCGTTAGCAGTTGCTACAATTTTCTTACGTACTAGTTCCGAATCGTGAAAGCTGCCTGAGTAATCACATGAGATGCTAAGAGATGAAATTGCTTTGTGAAAATTGCCAAGAGCGAGTCCAACCTCATTGATACAGCTAAGCCTGTTTTTAAAACGATGGCCTTCTATGAATTCGAAGATTTCATATGCGTAGTTATCTTTTAATAGGACGCTATTGTTATCATTGGCTATAATAATCGCAGGGACAGGGAAGCCTTGATCGTGTAGAAAGCTTTCAACTTTATGTGCAAGCCTAATTTTTGCAATCTCACTTGGAGCCGAGGGATGCTTCTTTAGAAAGAATTTTCCCAGCTCGGTCTCAATAATAGCTTTGGGAGATCGGCGACTTCCAGCTTTTAAGTTTACGATGTTTTGAGGCCGCCCTAATGTGTATTGGCTCAATAGGCTCAAAATTTCATCGGTAGCTAGTTGTGCACCTATAAGGGTCATTTGGTCTCTATATATTATAAATTTCCACTATGGTTTAGACGCTATAAGAGATACCAGAAGCAACATAATAATAGCTGCCATCACTACCATTGCAATCTTATATTTAATTAGGGTTGAAGCTTTATAAAGAACTTCCTCACCTTCAACTTCCACCATCTCACCTTCTTCAAGGCTTTCTAACGATTCAATATCAAATTTACGCTTGGCAAGTAGTGGTGTGTCACCATTGAGTACAGAACGAAGATCAGTGAGAAGGTCTGTTGGGTTGTCATAGCGTTCATTTTTGTTTTTAGCCATCATAGTCTCAATTATTTCTGAGAGACCAGCTGATAGAGAAGTGTTAATATGGTCTGGCGGAGTTAATGGTTCTCTTAGGTGTTTCTTCATTACATCTGATGGGTTGTCTGCTTTGAATGGAACTCTGCCTGTTACCATATGATAAAATGTTGCTCCTAAGCCATATATATCTGCGCGTCCATCAATATCTATCTCGCCTCTGATTTGTTCAGGTGCAATATAGTAAGGCGTTCCAAACGCTTTTCCCTGTTCATTTTTGGCAGCTTCAAGGTCTGAGGTTGCTCTTGCGAGGCCTAGGTCTGCAAGTTTAACGATATTCTCTTGGTTAATCATAATATTTTTAGGTTTAATATCCCTATGGACCAAACCCTGTGCATGTGCATGCTCAAGAGCACTCGCAAGTTGTATCATAATCTCGAGAGACTCTTTCTCTGAAAAGATTTTTCCTGCAGCAAGGTCGTCATAGATTGTTTTACCTTCAACATATTCCATGACAAAGTAGTAGAGACCGTGAGCTTCGCCCACATCAATAGCTTGGACAATATTATTATGATTGAGCTTGGCAGCTAATTGTCCTTCTTTATAAAATCTTTCTACGTAGTTAGATTTTTCAGCAAATTTATTCGGAAGTACCTTGATTGCCACCGTTCTGTTTAGACTGAGTTGTTTCGCCTTGTATACAACTGCCATCGCACCAGAACCGAGCTTACCTTCTATTTTATATCCTGGAATTTGATCGCAATTTTTCTTAGCTTCAGAGACTTCTTCTAAGACTCTCTTTGATTGTGTCTTTGTTATGAAGCCTTGATCTATTAATATATCTTGAAGTGTTGCTGGCGATTCAGAATTACCTTCCTTTAAAATCTTGATACACGATTTTAGCTCATTTTCCGAACAAAGGTTTTTATCAACAACCAACCGCCCAAACATACTATCAAAGTTTGTTTTAGCCATACAAAGAAATCTCCAGATTAAACATATAAATGGCTCAAGCAGAGTATTATCTGCAATTTAATAGCATTGTCAAAGAAAAACAATGGTATCAACATGAGAATGTATATGTCGATAAATTATATGTCATATATACGCTAATATCGGAAAAATGTGTTACTAAAAAAACTTTTTTCTGACAAAAAAATGAAAAAAAGATAGCATAGCCATCTCTATATTTGCGATTTTATAGGTCGTTACACGCTAGTTTGAGTAACACACAACATAGCGGCGTTTGAAAGCCATTTTGACTGTATATGGTAGTGGATTCGTTATGCCACCCATTTTATGCTATTAAAGCAAATTGAGTCCTCTAGACGATGAGTTATTTGTACTGGAAACATTTGAAAGGGTTTGATATGAGCAAGCAAGAATTGATAGATAATATTTGTGATAATTCTAGAGGTGCTGATAAAAGTTTCCTTGAAATGTTTACTGAAAGAGAGCTTGATTTATATTTAGAAAAACTATTAGAAATAGACCTTGAAGCTTTAGCTCAATGCGCATAATAACTAAAGTATCTGTATAATAAATAAGAGCCTTGAAACTTAGTTTCAAGGCTCTTTTACATTTAAGACTTAGTTGTTGGTTCTGATCCAGCCTTTGGCGTTTTCTTTTTGGCTGCTTTTGGGAATACCTTAATTAAATTCCCTCTAAACGCTAAGGCATAAGGCTGAGAGTCTTTTGGGATTTCATAAAGAAGCGTCATTCCTAGAGAGCCTTTTGAGTCAAAATCAGATAGTTGGTATGTGATTGCCTCAGTTAAGCCTTTACGTTGCAATACAATTGGAGAACTTAGAGATCCCTGCGGATAAGCAACACAAGTACTTCCATCTTCCTTTTTGCATAGAATTCTAATTTGGCCCATGTTTAGGGTAAAGCCGCCTTCTTCGCCTAGGGCGCCTCCATCTTCAAAATTATGCTTTGAGAAGGTTAGGCTCATAGTAATATTTTTTTGGCCTGCACTTGGCTTAACAGGGTTGCCATCTTGGTCTTTAAGAGAGATTGAAGCCTTTTTAATAACATCATTTAAGTTTGACGACAATGAAATTGACTTGTCTCCAGCTAAAATTAAAGACCCTTGTTTTACTGAAGCTTTGTTGAGGTACATTGTATCAAGGTAGTTAGGATGTAAATCCTTGAAATTCTTATTTCCACTAAGAGAACCGCTAGAGAAAGCACTAAATAGAGACGAAACTATCTTGTCTGTTGATAGCAGAGAAGATTTTGAATATTGATCCATATCTTGCGGTGAGATCTTTGCGTCCTTTTGGAAATGAGCGTACGGAAAAGAAGCACTCGATGGAGCTAGCCCCAATCCTACATATATTACCCCGATTAAAACTAGACAAAGCAATACGGAAGAAGAAATATTAACGATTCGCAACACTACCGTTGGAAAAGGAAGATCTTCTTTAATTATAAATTGAGCAATACTCCAAAGTATTACTAGGCTGATTACAAATATTGATAAGAAACACAGAGAATATGCGAATTGAGGCAATATCCCTTTTGATATTAATATATTTGCTGCAGTTTCATAGAAGTTGAATGCCAGAGCGACTGCAAACATGCTACAGATAAGCATATTGAAATATTTAAACATGCTAGGCTTAATTCCTGCATCTGATGTTATCAGAGCAACCAGAACAAAAATTAACACATAAAGAATTATACTACTCATAATTATATCTCCAGATTAAGCTTTTTTCTTCTTTGAAGTTGACGTTGACTTAGCAGCTGTCTTCAATGCTCTAACTACTTCGTGCATTGCTAGCTCTCCCTGGGCAACCTTCTTTATCGCCTGTTCTTGCATCAGAAGCATACCACTCTTTCTAAAGATTAATGCGATCTCCTGCATTGTTTTGGCTTTATTAATAGCCTCTCGCATCTGTTCATTTATAAAGACAGTTTCAAAAACTGCAGTCCTACCGTAAAATCCTGTCCCTTGGCAGTTATCGCAATATATTGGTTTTCCAGAACGGGTATATTCAACCTCGCCAGGCCTATACAAGGTAGTAACACTACCTGGTTTGATGTTTAATTTCTTTAATGTAGCAGGGTTTGGCTCATACGCTTCGCGGCACTCCTCGCATAATTTACGCATCAACCTAACCGTTACAATTCCACGCAAGTTTTCAGTTGCAAGAGATTTGTCTTTGCTTAGTTTAATCCACTTTTTCATAGCATCAAGACAGTTTGGCGATTCAATAGTTACATATATGAGCTTCTTCTTTGCACTCTCATTACATATAATAGCTGTTTCGGAATCTTCGACATCGCCAACACCAACAATATCTGGACCAAAGCGAACTATTGATTTTAGGCGTTTATCGTATGTTGATGTTCCCGTATCGCTAAGTGAGAATATGTTTTGCGTCACACTCTCTATTTCGCCAGCAGGGCGTTTCTCTAATGTCACAATACTATTTAAGAATGCATCATGGTTGCGTAGTAATGTGTACAGCGTTGAAGTAACACCAGATTCTTTTGGACCAGCAATTAAAACTAAGCCATCTTTAACCTCTTTGAGGGCTTTAATTGATTCAATCTGTTTAGAATCAAAGCCTACATCTTTAATACTTATAATGTTGTGTTCTTGAGATTTGTGGAACTTGAGTTGCTCGCCAACTCTCGAACCAGCCGTTGAAACTTCCCATTCATAGGTATCGCCATCTTTTCTTATTTTAAAGGAACCTTTTTGTGGTTTACGTTTTTCATCAACATCAAGATCGGCAAGTTGTTTGATAAAGTAAATCAAGTACTCTACATCTTCTCTATCGAGAGGGTCGGATTTGGTTACCACTCCATCAATTGTAACTGACACTGAATATTCCTCTGCCCCTGGCATTAAAACTGCATCGGAAACCCTGCGCCATAGGAAATCTACTAGCAACTCACACGCAACTTTGAAACCATACGCTTCCTTACTATTTGCTTCAGGAGTATCAACATCGTTGCCATTCGCAGTAATAAATTGCAGTCCTTTGCTTGCTTGCGCCATCTTCTTTTCATCGTTTGAAAAGAGTCTCTTGAGATGTTCTATGTTTAATATTTTCTCAAATGATGCAACTCTAGAATTACGGTGTATTATGTAAATCATTGTTACAGATAACACTGCAATTATGTAAACAAGCGATCCGACAATAAATAGTGGAACAAATAACCAGACCAGTAGGCCTAGAAAACCTGTAACCAATATTATTGAAAGCCATAATTTTACGTTTGTCCTTACAGCACGAGCGTCTTTGTGTATCCAATTGCTTATTAATAGCCAAATATAAAAAGCAGCTATAATTGCCAATAGTTTAGCTAAAGAAATATACCCACCGTATTCGATGCTAGGGAGTAGTGGTTGAAGCATGCGTTTTCTCCAAGTTATAATTTAATTTAAAGGATTGCACCAGATGTTGCTCTAATTCCCTTGAGTGCCATTTTTAGTTCTTCTTTATTTGGGGCATAAGATATCGCTACATCAAGGTCTACCAGCTCTTGCTCGACCATATATCTTAAACTCTCTGTGAAGTCTTGCATTCCTTCACTTTGACTTGCTCGGATAACAGCTGGAATATCAGCCTCTCTCTCTTCACTCAAGAGTTTGCGGATGATAGGGGTTGCTACCATGATTTCAAGTGCAGGAACTCGTTTTGCGTGTGGTTGCAAACCAGGCAATAGTTGCTGTGCTATAATCCCTCTAATCGCTAAAGAGAATGTTTGTCTTGCCAACTCTCGCTCTTCCTGTGGGAACATATCAAGGATACGCTGAATTGTTTGCGCACAACTTGAAGCGTGCAGAGTTCCAAATACTAGGTGACCAGTTTCAGCGGCCTGCATAGCGGCTGAGAGAGTTTCTACGTCTCTAATTTCACCAACAAGAACAACGTCTGGGTCTTGACGCATCAATCCACGCAATGCATCTTTAAAGTCTATGCAGTCAATTCCAACTTCGCGTTGGTTTACAATCGCTTTTTTGTCAGAGTGGAGGTATTCGATTGGGTCTTCAATTGTAACGATATGACAGGCGCGTTGTCGATTTATTCTATCAATCATAGATGCAATTGTTGTACTCTTACCGGAACCAGTAGGACCAACCACCAAAACTAGACCTGTAGGGTAGTCCGCGATTTTTGCGATGATTTCTGGAAGATTTAACTTTTCAAATGGAGGAATGTCGGCATCGATACGGCGAGCAACAAGACCAATAAAACCCTTTTGGCGGAAAACATTAACACGGAAACGATCAACTTCACCAAGCGCGTGTGCGAAGTCTAGAGAGCCATTTTTCATGAAATACTCTTTTTGGTCTGCCGTGAGCATTTGATAAATCATCTCTTCCATAGCTTCTTCAGTTAACACTGGAGCATTTGTGGCTCTAATTTCACCACTAATACGCATCTTAGGTGGCAATCCGACCTTTAAGTGAAGATCGCTACCTCTTGATTTTACTAACGCTTTAAATAGTTTATTAATTTTGAGGTCAACGCCAACTTGCTGATGACTATCGACTGGTTGTCCTTTTGGCATTATAGCTCCTAACAATGTAAAGTAACTGCACAATATTTCGACTATCTTTGATAGTCATGCAATGCTGATAAAGATAACCTATTTTAAGTTCGTTTAGCGGTACTGTCAACATCGATTTTGTAGATGTGAAACCGATTTTACGAGTTTAATAGTTACGTAGCTCTAGTATATTCAAACATGAGTTTGGTGCATTTAAGTTTACCTTAATTCTCACATATCAATCACATAAAATATTGGTAGTTAAAAAACTTGACAGAATGCGGTGATAAAGTAATTATATACAGACTGCTACTACATTAGGACGAACAAGACATGAAAATAACACGTGAGACAGACTACGCATTTAGGATGGTTTTGTTTCTTACCGATAATAGAGATCAAGAAAAAGTTGGTGCAAAATTAATCTCAGATAGTATGGTAATTCCAATGAGATTTACCCTCAAGATATTGCGTAAGCTTAATATAGCTGGTTTAATCAGGTCGTTTAGAGGTGCTAAGGGTGGCTTTGCCCTGAATAGACCTCCACATGAAATAACTATCAAAGATGTAATAGTAGCGATTGAGGGGCCAATTTTCTTAAATCCATGCCTGCTCGATGATGAAGCTTGTACGAGGAATGCAGCATCAACTTGCCCTGTACACGTGGCATTAGCTAAAGCGCAAACAGTCTTAATTGATGAACTAGAAAAAATTAATTTTGCTGCATTAGCACAGCAGAAGGATTGATTTCTTTTAGTTGTTGTTGTTTCTGACTTACTTTACATAATATGCCCATGCATAATCACCAGTATTAGTAGTCTGCCAATGCTCGTATAGTAATTGCTCTGTATGGCTATCCGGTTGAATTTCTATCTTGGTAGAATTGGCTTGCCAATCAATCAATTCTTTTTTGATCTTTTCCTTATCTTGAACGTTCAAGATTGTATGTTCTTCATTTGGATCGGTTAGAAGATTGTATTCGATAATTGAATCCATATAAGGGTAGTATATAGTCTTGAGTCCAGCTTTTACAGAGCCGATAGGGCTATTTTTATACCAGCTTGAAAAGAAGACTCTTCGGTTGGGGTCTGGGGCTTTGTAGGCTACTTTTCCCTCGAAATTAGCATCAGATATATCCCAGCCAAGTAGCGATAGTATTGAAGGTGTTACGTCAAGTTGTGAAGATAAGCTCGTTATAGTCTTTGGTTTTATATGGTTTGGCCAATATAAAATCCATGGGACTCTAACCACTTCGTCGTAAGGGTGCCATCTTGTGACGGAATCCTTGTTTCTAAAGCTCGTGCCATGATCGCCAAGAATGCAGATGAGAGTGTTTTGGGCTAGTCCAAGTTCTTGGAGCCTCTTGTAGAGCATATCAACAAAATGGTCGGTATAGTTTATTGTTTGCAGATATTTTCCATACATGGTTTTTGCAGTGGGTTTGCCAAATGATTTAGGGACTACAAATGGGTCGTGCGATACTGCAGTCATTATAGTGAGAAGAAACGGACTCTTTTTAGAGGTTAGCCACTTAGTAGCAGGGTCAATGAGCTTACAATCATCTCCAGACATATAACCTAAATTCGTGTCTGGCTGTTCAAGATTCTCTCGAAACCATGCCCAGTCAAATCCAAGGTTATGGGCTAAGCCGGGCCCACATTCAAAGGAGCCTTTTGACATCTCAAAGAAAGCGCTTCTATACCCATCTCTAGCGAGAATTGTAGCAAGAGATTCGTACGGTTTTTCCATAGGTATAGCTTCAAGATAGTTGGGTCCAATCGACGGGGTTACCGATGTTGATACAGACCAGATTGCCTTTGTTGTATGGGAGGCTAGTACATAGGTATTCGTGAATTTCATGCCATTATCAGCAAACTTGGATATCGTAGGTGTGTTATTAATCTTTTCGCCATTAGTGAATGCTTTGTATGAAACACTCTCAAGCAATATGACTACGACATTTGGTTTGTTTTTAGTGTCTTTTGGTAGCGTTAATTTGCGCTGACCAATTAATGGGATACTTACATTCTTTGCAATTTTCGGTTTTGCCGAAGTGTATTGCATAATAGATGAGGATATTGCGTGTGCGTGGCTACTGAAACTTAAATTTTGTATCGGTAAGCTCTCGGAATTATTGTGCGACAAGGAGATATCCAAGATGGTTATTATTGCCAAAATAACCAAATTGATAAGGATGACTTTAGCTGGAAATCGAGAAGATTTTTTTGCGGGAGAGATTGAGACTATTTTATAGCCAACAAAGACCACTGCAGCTATTACTCCCATAGAAAGTATTAGCATAATAGCTTTTTGAGATGCTAGATAGCTTCCCACTAGAGGCAGAAACTCTCTAAAATTCTTGATGAACAAAAAAAGCATGCCAGGTTGCAACTGCACGCCACTTTTTCGTACCCAGAAATAATTGCATATTGACCATATAAGAACTGCGCAGGCGAATATGAGAGATATGCGTACAGATATTCTCTTGGGCAAAAAATAGTAAATCAGTGATATGCCTATAATACACAAAAGTATAAATGATAGATCCGGAATCAATGTAAGCAGTAACACCGTTGCGACATTTGTGAACTCTATGCTCTCTAAGCGGTATATCTTAGTCGAAAATGTGACGACTAATGATAGAAAAAGCATCACATACTCAAGATGTGGGCTTTCAACGAAAATCTTATAAAGACGGCTTCTCATTTTTGGAAATAATCTTTCAATGCACTTCTTTAGGGTTTGTCAGAAATAAGGATACAATGATAGCACATAACAATACAGTTATCAACGGCTGTATAGAGTGTTTTTGATAAGACAACCTTGTTGCGGTCGATTAGAGTTGGATATAAAATAGGGCTAGCAGGTATATAGCCACTAGCCCCGTGTTTTTCCAATATTGCGATATCTAACTGTTCTAGTTATCTATCCAGTCCTGTGCAAATATGGATAGATCAAGGAGATTAACGAGGTCGTTGCCATCCAAATCAACATCGCTCTCATCGCTCAACCAAGACGAGCATAGAATTGCTAAGTCGTCGCTATCGACCTTTCCATTTAGGTCAAAATCGCTTCTGAGATAATTTATTAGATGCCACTGGAGATTGTTGATATCGAAACCGCTACTATGGTCAACCTCTAGAATAATATTGGCTTGAGATATATTAATACCCGGTGCGATTTGTGCAAACTCTACACTTCTCTTTAGTAATGTAACATTCTCATCTTCGCTGCTTACCACAAAGCGTTTGTTTGTCAATAGCCTTGATAGCTGACTATTTAGTACGATTTTATATTTATGCTCGTACAAAGTTCTTCCTATACGCGTTGAACTCACTAGCTCGTAATCAGATAAGCTAACATAAGCGGCTGGGTCTATATCAACAACAAAGCTACCTACCACAGCAGATTCGACATAATTAGCATTTGTATCTGCAATCTGCATCGGTTGGAGTACTATAGAATAAACACCGTTGGCCAAGTCGCCATCTTGCCATGATAATTGATAAGTAGCTTGGCAATTAGAACCTTCATTGCTAAGGTTTGAGCTGATAAGCGTTGTAGATAGCTCATTGCCTAGCGGGTCTATGACTTTAATGTCATTAGAATCTAGGCTTGAGATATCAATCTGCTCATTATCCTCTAATGTGACAAGGATATCATTACTCAATGTATTTGGAGTTGTTATGTCGCTTGTTGTAGCGCTTAGCAATTCTGGTTTTTGTGTATCTCCACTCTTGTAGGTTACCGTGTAACTAGAACAAGGAGCATAATCGACTAGGTGCAAGTATCTCTCGATTCGTTCCGGTAAATTAACAGGATGTATTGTTCTATTTGTAAGCCAAACATTCTTGCCTACTAGTAGATTCTTGCCATCTGAATCTCTAGTGACACTGAGTAATTCATAGCTTCCATTGCCAGGGTCGTCAATGCGCAGATAGCCCCAACCAGCTGTCGTTTCATCTAAGAGAATATGGCAGATCATATCATTTCCGTCAATACTTGAGTCTGCACTAGCATCTAACACTTCAACGCTTTCTACACTTGAATCGCTCAGATAAATTGTGTCAGGCATAGAGTCATCGTCTGCTATGTCATTTACTAGGAAGTCGGTGATGTCGTCATCTGATTCTCTATTGCACAGGAGAGTGTGGATGAGTTCATGGATCTCTACTGAATCAAGTAGTGAAGGGCGGTTATCGCCTAAGCCACTTGTATGTTCAAATGTAGCACTATAATCAATGAACTTTCCTTGCAGAGAAGCACTAAGAAGCCATTGGCCAACCTTTGTTTGGTCTGGTCCAATATCCCCAAAATCAACCTTAAATGTATTGTCGATAGTCTCACCATCAAGAGTTGTTCCAAGAAGTTTAAAGTCAATTAAAAGCCCCTTCTCGTTCTCTATAATCTTAGGCTCTGAAGAAGTTATGTTGAAGTTGTAAGCTGTCCCAGCCCCTGAATTTGTTACCATAATGCCAAGAGTAAATGGTTCTGCAGGTTCTACTTCTTCGGTAAACGGATCATCGCTGAATACATCTTTTTGGTGGAAGTAGTTAATGCTTAGTCTTGGCTCAGGATAAACGAGTAGATTTGTTGGCACAAGCTTTGTCTCATGGTATTGTCCATCAAGTGTATATGAGAATGAGCCACCAAATCCATACATCGTCGCTTTATCTGGAGCTGCGTCTAGAGCAGGGAAGATTTCAAATTCAACATTTCCGCTTTCATTCTCACCAAGCTCGCCAGTACCATCTATATTCGTAATATTTGTAAGAGCGATATCGGTTATGATAAACTTGTCATTCGCATCCTCAAAATTTTCATCGGTGATATTAAGCATTACGTTAATATCTTCTATCTTATGTTCTGCACTACCGTTTTCTAGAGAGAGGCTTGCCCTTAGTATCGTTCTTGTTAGAACCATATCTTGGTCCAAGCGTATTTTAACACGTGCGCAGACTGCTTCGCTCTGAGATTCTATTGCCTCAGGTGAAGAGTTAACAGAGTCTGAAGAGCTACCTTCATTGCAGTCTCTCATAGAGACGCTCTTGCCAGGGCCGGAGATTCCGCCGCCACCGCCAGCGCCACCGCCGCCACCACCAGAGCCGCCACCACCAGCGCCTCCGCCTCCGCCTCCGCCGCTGCCACCTAGACCGCACGCACATTTAGCTAGAGATTCAACATCGGCAAGGGCACAAACACAGTCTGGCATGAAGCTAGACATACAACCGCATAGACAGTCTTTATATCCTCCAGATATATTTCTTGTCGCAATATCCTTGCCACAATCAATGCACGACTTAGCTTTATCATAGAAATCTTTTCCAGCCTTTAAGACCTTTGTCGCGGCGTTTGCGTACTTGTTCACTTTTCTTGGCGACCCGTCTTTCTTTTTACCACAGACATAGCTGTATTTTGTTTGGGCTCCAAGACATTTAACTAGGGCGTTCGCTGCGCCTGAGGCGTCATTTGTTCCTAGTAGGGAATTGCACGAGAGGGAGTTTGGAGATTCTTCCTCAACTCCTGTAAGGATAATTGGAATTTTGATTGATGTTTTTGCAGGAATCACATCAATTCTTTCTGACATCACTGAAGCATGCAATCCATCAACGTCTGGAATATCAATTTCAACATCTAACGCTTCGATCAAACCATGATTTGTAACTGTAAGCTCTAGTTGAGTTGGTTCATCATCAATAACTACAAATATTCCTGTAGGGAATTCAACTGTAACGACTGGGACAGGAACAGTAGTCTCAAAGGTGGACTCCACCACGATCTTATATGAATCCTCGACTTGGTCGTAAACAACATTGAAATCATATTTTACAAATGTTTTGCTCATGAATATCTCAGCTTCGTTGTTTATCGCGTTTTTAACTTCAAATGCGCCGCGATAGTTAGAGTGGTTTCTCTCTCTAACTTCGAGATTGAAACTTCCTGCAGGAACATCAGTGAAATGGACCATGCCTTGAGCATCGCTATAACCCTCTGCTACAATAATATCAGTTTCTGGTTCTGTGAGTATGGCATGGGCGCCACTAACTTTTGCTCCAGCATCTGCCGTTGTATTTGGATCTGCGTATGTTATCTCGTCGGTTATAGTTAAAGAAACATCTCCTCTATTTTGAGATATCGCTATAAATTCAAACGGAATACTCAAATATGTATTGTCGTAATCCACATACACAGAGCCTCTATAAGGTCCAAGAGTCATATCGTCGCTTGGATTTAATAGCATAGTGACTTTCATCTGCTCGTTTGGAGCAAGAGATGGAATTGATTCTGAGCTAGTTAGAGATAACCAGTCGGCTTGTGGCAAGTGAACTTCAATATCTTTTGCAGGTGCACCGCCTTGATTGGTTATTGTAAACTCTACAAGTTTTTGCTCGCCAAGAAGCATTCCCTCTTTTATCGAATTCTCAGATAGAACCATATCTGAAGTAAGAGCTTTTATATTGAACTCAAGTGGAACATCAACTGTAGCGCCTTGAGCAGTAGAGAATCTTATTTTCGCATTATCCAAAGAGACGCTTGAGTCATTAATAGTTGTTGTAAATGAAACCGTTTCACTCTCGAGCGATAAGAGGTCGTTTGGCTCTTGCAAATCAATTGTTACATTCTCTGGAATATTGATAAGCTCGGCAGAGACACCGGTAAGTGCTGTATCGCCGAGATTCTCTATTACTATCTGTTTCTCAAGAGGGCGACCAATGAAAATGTCATCATCTAAACTTGAAGGAGTTGCAGATAATGCGACCAATGTGAAATGGTCCTCAACATCTTCGGTGCTAAGCGATGGGTGGTCTGCGCGTATGCTGTAGTAACCGGCTTCATTGGGTAGCGGTTGGAAATTAAATTCAAAATTTCCGTCATCATCGGTCGTTACAACATACTTACGCATAAAGCCCTTAACTTCAATAGCAATCAATACATCAACATCAGCCGCCGGTGTGTCTGGAGTATCAGAATTATCGTTCCACATCGCCATACCCTCAAGAGGCACTGGTGAGCCTGTAGGAATTGTATCTACTGATGTGCTAACAAATGCTGAGTAAGAAATTGGAACTTTCAGCGAGAAACTCTGAGTGTCATAGTCGAAACCGTTTGTTACGCGAATAGTTACATAGTAATCTTCTGGAGAAGCAATTGGGTTTGGCCATATTATTTTGCCACTAACAGGGTCTATCGTCATACCAACAGGTCCAGAGATTAACATCCAACTTACTTGGCTTGGGTCTCCTTGAGAAAGCACAGGCTCATATGTAAATGTAGTTGACTCTTCTATAGTCATATCTGTAATTGTGCTTATTATAGGTGCTGTGGCAACATCGAAGTTTATAGATAAGATTGGATCTGTCTCGTTGCCGCTTAAATCTATAGCCTTCAACTCAAATGTGTGAGTTCCCGTTGCAAGTGTAAATGAAGTATTTGTATCGCTGCTATACTGCGACCACTGCGCATCATCTAATTTGTATGAATAACGCAGTGAGCTTGTGGCTGTGAGATTATCGTTGCCGTGCCAGCTAAACTCTACATTAGATCCAACAGTATCGCCAGAGGCAGGGCCGTCAGTAATGGTAATAGTCGGCGCAGTCTGGTCAATGATGCTTAGCCCAGCATTTGTATTATACGGTTTATTGGAGTTACTGTTATATACTGTGACGTCGTATGAGCCAGCAGGAATCATTTCACTATCAAGCTCTCCATTCCAGCTTAGAGAATAACTCTGGTTCCCATTGCTTGTTAGAGGTAATACTTTAACACTGCCAATATGAATCTCAAGCTCATCATTAAAACTATCGGCGGTGTTCACTGTTATATTACATTGATTCGTTCCATTTGGATCGAATGATGCAGGCGCAACCAATATGTTGTCAACAGAGTTTATAGCTATCTGTGAAGATGTAGAAAAGGTAGTTCCAGAGCCATTGTATGCCGTTATAGAGCATATACCGCTAGCGGCAAGGGTATGTGAGAACTCACCATTCCATTTACATTCATATCTGCCAGAGGTTGCTGTCTCGGTTAGTGGTATTATAACCTGTTGGCCTTTTGCATTTCTTAGTGTTACATACAGACCTGTCTGACCTGGATTGGCTAAGAGTGTTATTGTTGCTTCATTGGTACCATTTGGGCTAAACTCACTTGGGCTTGCTGATAGGTCTATTTCTTGGAGGACTGAAATATTTCTGCTTATAGCATACTCTTTGCCTAGTGTTTTGTTTGCTATCTTGATGTTATATGTTCTTGCACCGGCATAATTGCCATTCTCGTCTTTACCGTCCCACTGAGCGAGGTAGCTTCCGTTTGTTTCCGACATGTTCAAACGCCGCGTCTCTATATTTCCATTGTAAACTACAGCTTCAAGATTCAGTCCCGTAACACCTGTTGCAGTTATATCTGCAAGGGCGTTAGAACCTGGAGTAAATGTCGAAGGGGCAATGGCTATAGAGCTATTGAGACTCTCAATATGGAAACTTCCAGTAACGCTAGATTGAGTTCCATTTGAATCGTAAACGTAAATTGTACAATCGCCTGTTCTTGGTATATAGTCCGCGTAGTATGTTTTTACGCCAGCCCAAGTTGCAGTATAAACACCAGGCGATGTTTCAGTTAAAGGCTTACTCATATAAAGCCAACTATCGCCGTTGTTGTGGTATAATGAGTACTTTAGATTGCTTTGATTCGGCGCAGACTCTACTGTAACTAGCAGAGAATCAGAGGTTGACCGGCCTATAACAAACGGATCAGGAGTGGCAGTGATTACAATAGACTCAACATTTACATAGTTTGTTGGGCTATAACTTTTTTGTGAGTCTTTATTCCAAAATTGAACGCTAAACCTTGAACCCACTGCAACTTGAGAATTCTCATCTCTGCCGTCCCAAACTACGCCATAGTTACCAGAGCTTAATTCATTTACATCGAGAGTTCTAATAACTTCATTTGATTGATTTGACACTCTCAACTCAAGATTTAAACCACTCGCACCATTTGTTGTGAATGTTACTGTTTCTGAGTCGTTTGGATTAAAAGAAGAAACGTCGCGATTAATATTTCCAATAGTCTCAATATGGAAGCTTCCAGTAACGCTGGATTGAGTTCCGTTTGAATCATAGACGTAGATTGTGCAATCACCTGTTCTTGGAATAGAGTCAGAGTAATATGTTTTAACACCATCCCAAGTTGCAGTATAAATTCCTGGAGATGTCTCTGTTAAAGGCTTACTCATATGAAGCCAACTGTCACCGTTGTGGTGGTATAATGAGTACTTTAGATTGCTTTGATTCGGCGCAGACTCAACTGTGATAGTTATAACATTCGCAGGATTACCGGTTGCAATAAACGGATCTGGGGTAGCGGAGATTACAATAGATTCAACATTTACAGAACTTGTTGGGCTGTATCTTTTTTGAGAATCTTTGTTCCAGATTTGAATGTTAAATCTAGAACCGACTGCGATTTGACCATCATCATTTTTGCCGTCCCAAACTCCACTATAGTTACCAGCACTTAGCTCGCTAACATCCAAAGTTCTGATTACTTCATTAGATTGATTCAAAACTCTTAGTTCTAGATTTAATCCACTCGCACCATTTGTTGTGAATGTTACTGTTTCTGAGTCGTTTGGGCTAAAAGAAGAAACACTGCGGCTAATAGTACCAATAGTATCAATATGGAAGTTTCCAGTAACGCTGGATTGAGTTCCATTTGAATCGTAGACATAGATTGTACAATCACCAGTTCTTGGCAGATAGTCTGCGTAGTATGTTTTTACGCCATCCCAAGTTGCAGTATAAACTCCAGGCGATGTTTCTGTTAAAGGCTTACTCATATGGAGCCAACTGTCACCGTTGTTGTGGTATAATGAGTACTTTAGATTGCTTTGATTCGGCGCAGATTCTACTGTGATAGTTATAGCGTTTGCGGAATCACCTGTTGCGATAAATGGATTTGGTGTTGCAGTGATAGTTAAATCACTGGTAACTGTTACCTCTGCCCAAGGGCCCAGATATGTCGCAGTTGCACCATTATAAACTCTTATTGCATAGGTGCCGTTTGTTACGATGTGATTAGAGTTATTTTTTCCGTTCCAGATTGTGGTGTAAGTTCCAGGAGTGCTTGTTGACTCAACTAAATCTAGAGGGCCATAACTGTTGCTCTTGATTATCTCACTATGGTCGTTTGAGAAAATGTGAACCTGTAGGTTTGCTACGTTAGCCTCTGTAGTTACGGTGATATTTGTTGATTCGCCGCTACTTGGACTGAAACTAGTCGGAGATGCCGTAATGTCTTGTATAGTTGTTGTTGCTAGAAGAGTAGCAGAGAAGCTAAGTAACAAGAAAATAAATAGAAAAATATTATGAGACATTGATGATGCGTAGGATTTATTAACACCCATATTTACACTCCATGAGATTTTGTCATTATGTTTTTTCTTTGAAAAGAAGATTGTTGTTTTATTTCCTTAATCTTCTTCGCAAGATTAGGCTTGCAATAGAAAAGATTGCCAGAGATGTTGGTTCTGGGACAGCTACACTTGCTCCAGAATCAAGTGTTTCGTAAGTATCTGTATCCACGACTTCGAAGAATTGTGAAGTTGGCTCTTCTTGGCCTAGCCAATCGAAACTAACTGAGAAAGGAGAGGCTACTCGACCTTGAGATATTCCTTCGCCAGTCGCCAAGCCATCAAAGCCTTGTCCTAAATTAGGCACATCTAGAAGTAGTGCAAAATCCCATAGAGGGTTCTGCTCTGCAACGGTTATATTCGCATAATCGGAAGTATTGAACCATATCGTGAATTCTTCGATCGGCTCTTCTAATGCAATATTTTCCAATTGATAATTATACTGCCATCTTGAACCACCAAGATTTTCAAGGGAATAGCTTAATTGGGAGAGATTGGCAAAACATGCGCAGTTAAGTGAGAAAATTACTGTTAAGACGATCAATGACCTTTTCATTCTTCATGCCTCATAATAGATGGTGTTGATACTTACACTAGCGATAATACGAATATATCAGTGATGTTCTGATAAAATACACATACATATCGTTATATCGAGAGTTTATGGCAATTATCATAGCATAAAAAGTCTAGTAAATCAATGGGAATATAGCTAGCTTGATTTTTTCACGCAAAGAGTTTTTTGTTTAGATATAAAAAAAGCCGTTTGCCTGTGTTTAATACACACAGACAAACGGCATAAAAGTGCTATTTATACTTATGTATGAGAGATTATGGAGTCACTGCCAAGATCTCATCAATAATGCTATCCCTAACAACATCAAGATCGTCATCCGAATTGAGATTAGCAATAAAGTTATCTATTGCAGAGACGTCTTGACCTTGGCTAGCTAATTGATCTCTAATATCTTTGAGTGTATCAAGGTATCTTGCATCTGTTATTGCGGTTGCATAACCTTCCCACTGAACAGTTCCTACAATGCCGTTTGTAGTAGGGTATGTGAAGGTCTCTTCTCTACGCGCACTTTCAGAAGTCTTTGTGTCAAAATCATTCCAGAAAACGCCATATATCTTTTGGTATGCGTAATCAAATGCGCCATCAAAGCCTAACTC
>WGDE01000142.1 GCA_015493385.1 Phycisphaerae bacterium | reverse complement strand
CTATCTCTTTTAGTAAACTCTTAATCTTAAATTCAGTTGAGGTATTTGAGCTCATTACAAACTGTTGATTTAAAAGCCTATCTTGCAGAGATTCTTTTTTGAGTGAGAGTAGCATCGTCTTTGTATTTGCCTTTATCAGCATTATTTGACTCTGTAGAGACATTTTTTGCTGGATAATAGTAGCAAGTTCACTACGCAAGATGTCCTCTTGCAATCTCTTAATTTCTAATATTCTATCTAGTCTCCAATTAAACTTCACAGCACACCTTTATATTAAGTATCATTGGACACTGTATCTGATAATATCTCTTTCCAGTGATTAGATATCTGTATCATCATAGAGATTGTTTCATCGTAGCTAGAGCTTTGACCAATATCCTGACGAAGAAAGCTGTATATGTTATCTATAAGAGAAATTGCACCATCTATCTTTCTATTGCTGCCGGGTGCAAATGCGCCAATGCTTATTAAATCTTCTGCATCTGTATATGTAGCATATATCTCACGTAAATCGCTTGCAGCTTTTTTATGTTCCTCGCTTGTTACATTGTTCATTAGTCGACTTATACTTGTAAGAATATCAATGGCAGGAAAATGACTCTTTGCCGCTAATTTTCTTGATAAGACGATATGCCCATCAAGCAAAGACCTTGCGCTATCTGCGACAGGGTCGTTAAGATCATCTCCTTCAGCTAGTACTGTAAATATCCCTGTTATAGTTCCTGTATCTGAGTTGCCAAGTCTCTCAATCAATTTAGGCATTTTTGCAAATACGCTAGGGCAATACCCCTTGCTTGTGGGTGGTTCGCCCGCAGCAAGACCAATCTCACGCTGAGCCTGCGCAAAGCGGGTGAGCGAGTCCATCATAAATAAGACGTCTAGTCCTTGGTCTCGGAAGAATTCAGCGATAGTTGCACCAACAGAACCGGCTTTAACTCGTTGGATTGCGGTAGAGTCTGAAGTAGCAACTACAACAACACTCTTAGCTAGACCCTGAGGGCCTAAGTTTTCTTCGAGAAATTCTCTAACTTCTCGACCGCGTTCGCCAACCAAGACTACAACGTTGACCTGCGAACTTGAGCTCTTTGCAATGTCGCCCAACAAGACACTTTTTCCAACGCCACTACCTGCAAATATTCCAACACGCTGACCTTTTCCAAGTGTTAATAATGAGTCAACTGCTCTTATTCCAAGCGGTAGGGGTTCAGTGATTTTCGCTCTATTAAGCGGACTTGGACCTTCACACTCTATCGCTCGCATTGTTGTTGTAGCTAACGGTCCCTTAGTGTCAATTGGTCTTCCAAGGCCATCAATTACTCTGCCAAGAATACTATTATCTAGCGGAAGAAGTCGTCTCCTTTGGGTTGCACTAACTGTATCTCCAGGGCTCACCCCATCCATATCTTCTAATGGAAGCAATATAATATGGTCACCTCTAAATCCAATAACCTCAGCCATTATATTTTTTCCACTACTCACAGAAATGCTACACATCTCACCCAAACCGACCTGTGGCCCGTTACTCTCAAGAGTTAGACCTGTAACACGGACGACTGCGCCATTAGGGCGTAGCAAATCCACGTCAGATAATAGAATCTCTAACTCATTGAAATCTGTATTGAAATGTTCACTCAATAGTTCCACTACAAGCTAGCCCCCAAAGCATCTGAGATACGTGCAAGATGTTCATCGATAAAATATTCAATAATACCTTTAGATGTATCTACTTTACATTGACCATTTGAGACGGTAGGAGATGAGTTTATATTTAGTTTTGCAATTGGATGATTTTCATTTTCTTTAATAAAATTAGAGCAAAACTCATAGTCGTCCGGACTAACAAAAATCAATATATTTTGTCTGTCTGGAGAACGTTCTAATGTCTTTTCTATAATATCTGCAATATTGTAGTCTTTGAGTTCGATTTGTTTGAGCATTATCTTTCGTGCGATTTCTACGCTAAGGCGAACTATTTCTTGTTTGTGCTGCGCGATGGCATATTGATGTATTTTGTCCATTTCTGCTATAGCATTTGACATTGCCGAAGCTAGATTTTTGAGTTGTTCCTTTTCTTTTTCTAGTTCGCTTATAAGTCTTTGATGTTTGAGTGCAGCATCTTCTCTCTTTTCCTCAAGACGACTCTTCCTTAATTGCATTTGATCAAGTTCTTCCTTGAGTAAAGATTTGTCGATTACGTCAATATTCTGGAACTTTTTATTTATTTTTACGGTTAAAGCTTGTGCCATCTGTTAGCCTTCAATGAATCTAAGTTGTCCTGTTTCATTTGCATCACGCAGTGGGTTTATCACATCTTCCCTAGCATCTAGAATTTCCTTCTTGAGAGGATCTTGCATAAGAGCCATTTCTTCATCCATAGCCTGTACTGCTCGTTCAGACACGTTAGCTCTAATCTTATCAATGATAGATTGAGATGCACCATAGATAGCTTTTGCAAGGGTGCCAGGCTCGATAGAACGAAGTACTTCTTGCAGAGATCTGTCGTATATACGAGGAATATCATCCCATGTTACCATCAAAGCTTTCACTGTATTAGCTGTATCTTTATCTTTCTTTGATATTTCATTTAAGAGGGAGTCACGCGCATCCTGTTCAAGCCCTGAGAGAACCATTGCGACTTTCCTGAGATTTTCTGTAGGTTCCATATCTGAGCTT
Organism: Phycisphaerae bacterium; assembly: GCA_015493385.1. Lineage (GTDB taxonomy): Bacteria > Planctomycetota > Phycisphaerae > Sedimentisphaerales > Sedimentisphaeraceae > S145-28. The sequence continues at coordinate 5,603 of WGDE01000142.1, read as the reverse complement.
GAAGAGTCCTCAACGGAACCAAGCTCTGTGATTCTGCGCAATACCATCTCTCCTATACGATGTTTTGTCTTAGGGGCTATATCTCTTGGCAGTGCCATTTTACATGCTACAGATTTACTAACCTCAGGATCTAACATTGCCATTACTTCGGTTGCCGTTTTAGCTGGTAAAGAAGAAACTATTAATGCGATAATTTGAGGACGCTCATACATTATAGCCTTTGCAATTATCTCGGAACTGCTAGAGGATATTGCAAAGAATGGATCTTTTTGTTTGAAAGCATCAATTTCTTTTGGATCCGCATATTCTTGTTTTTCGATATCTGATAGAATTTCATTCAAGAAAGTTCTAACATGCATTCCACCATTTTTTTGTTTTTCTAGACCAATACAAAAGTCTTCCATGACTTTTACGAATTCATCGCCTCCCCTTTTTCCAGTTGCATCAAGTCTTGCCATTTCCATGACAATTTCCTGAACAGTGTCAGAAGGGTAGTCGTCAAGTAATTCTCTTGCTGTATCTGCATCAAGAGATATTAGTAACATTGCTATTTTACGCTTTCCAGTTGCTGGCACTCTTAAACCTCCTCGGCAATCCAAGATGCAAATAGCTGTTTGACTTCTTCAGGGTTCTGACGAAGTGAACGTGTGACATGTTTGCGGTATGCTACCTCTGGTGTATCAGTATCTAGCTCAGGCAGAATGCCTTTTAAAGGTGAATCATCAAGAAGTTCGTCTTGGTTATCCGCATCCGAAGATGACTTCTTTTGTTTACGTGAAGATCTGCCAAAGACTAACAGTGTTAAAAATGCAAAGAATGCCATGATAGGTGTTGACGACTCTTTGAGTAATTCGACATATTTCTCAATACCAATAGGCCCCGCAGTTTCTACGGTAGGTATTTCTGACATTCTTGCCTGTACAAACGGGGCATCTACAACGGTCAATGAGCTCTCATCTGTAAGCAAATCGCGACCTAATGCATTTTTGATTATATCTTTAACCTGCTCAATCGTCATAATTTTTTCGGCTGGTGTTGCTTGTGAAGTTGTTTGAGTTTTCTTTGTTGTGTCTGTTGGTGCTGCTGATTCTGCTACAAGAGGTTTTGGCATACTCAGGTCTACAACAACTGCAACAGAGATGGCATTAATCTTTCCGGGAGCGACAACCTTGTTCGTTATGATTTTGCCAACGAGCATTTCAGTTTCATTCTTTTCTTCTTTCTCGGTTGTCGTTTCTTGTTGCGGGGCGTCTTTCTTCGCAGTAGCTTTAGGAGAATTTTTGGTTTTGGTTGTTGTGTTGATTGATTCTTTAGTAGGCACACCTTTTTTGTCGTATGAGACTGTCTGAGTTGTGACAGTTGTCATATCGATATTAGCGCTAACCTTGACAGAAGCACGCCCAGGTCCTAGTACCGCTTCAAGCATATTCAATGCTTTTGTGGCTAAACCCTGCTCCACTCTTTGTTTGTAATCTTGATATGTATTTGAACTCTGAGCGAAATCATCTTCATCTCTCTTTGTCAGTAACTTACCATTACTGTTTACGATTGTCACATTAGCAGGAGTTAGTCCTTCAATAGCGCTTGAAGCAAGATTTATTATTGCAGCAATGTTTCCCTGGCTCAACGTCCAGCCAGATTTTAATTTAACGGTAATAGATGCCTTTGCGTTAACTTTCGATTGAGTGAACAGGGCCTGTTCTGGTGTGACAATCAAGACTCTAGCATGTTCGATACAACTAATCATCTGTATTGACTTTGCAAGTTCTTCTTCCATTGCCTGCTTGTGGTTCATTTGCTGTACTAGAGGACTTGCGCTGATTTTGCTATTTTCAAAGATTTTGTACCCACCTTGCTTGGTATCTGGTAGGCCGACCTTAGCCAATTCGAGTCTGGCTGTTGCTACATCTTCCCGGGCAACATATATACTTGTTCCACTACCTCTGAGCTCAAAAGCAATGCCTCTCTCAGATAATTGGTCAGTAACTTTTCCTGCATCTTCAAGGCTAAGCCCTATATATAAAGGTCTCATATCGGCCTTACTCGCCCAACTTGTCAAAAGAGCTGACATAATACAACATGCCATCAAGGTCGCGATGATCACTGCGCGTTGCATTACGCTGATTCTATTCCAAATTGTAGTTATAACGTTTAAAAAGTTCATTAACCTCATCCATCCGTGGTTATAGTTAAATGAATCACTTGTCGATTAGTGTGGTTTATAGCTGCATCCTCATGGTTTCTTTATATGCATCTATTAGTTTGTTTCTTACACCAACAAGTAGGTTGAAACTAGAATCAGCTTTGGCGACCGATGCGACCACAGAATTTATATCTTTGTTCTTACCCGTCAATAGGTCTTGAATTGAGGCCTCTGAATTTAACTGCTCAGAATTAACTTCCTTGATATATGAATTGATATTTTTGCCAAAATCACTTTTGTTACCACTGTTATTTTTTTCTATATTAGAGCTATTTGAAATGTTTTGCCCGTAAGCTTTATGTATATTTGGGTTGTAGTTAACTTGCATTTTGGATAGTCCTTTTATTTAAGAAGCTCTAGAGCAGTGTTTACCATAGTTTGATATCTTTTTAAGACGGCAACATTTGCTTGATAGTTTCTGCTTGCGTAATTTAAGTTAATCAGTTCCTGTGGCAAAGAGACATTAGGTAGTGAGATGTAGCCATCAGCGTCACTACGCGGGTCACCAGGTCTTGCTAATACTTTGTGAAAGTCGCTCATGTCGCGAATTATATCCCCAACTTCTACCCCGCCAACTCCTTCGTTGCTAATAGCCGAAAATTCTGTTCGAAGTGCACGGTAAGGGTTGCCGTCGCCGGCATCGTTTGTTCTGGCGTTAGCAACATTGGAAGAGACTACCTCTAAATTCTTCGCCTGCGCCATCATTCCGCTGGTTGCAATATCAATTGGGTTTAATGAATTAATCTCACTCATTTTAGTTTCCTATTCAAGCTTTACGCTTTGGTATTTATTGCGGCTCTGATTTGACCATATCGTTTCTTGAGAAGCAGGGTATAGGTCTTGTGACGCAGAGTGTTTTTGACCATCTCGCTAACTTCAACGTCAAGGTCAACATCATTGCCGTTGCTGTTGACAGTTGTTTTATTTGGAGTGTAGAGTTCGCCTTTGAGCTTGCTGAGCTCTTCTCCTTTTCCGTTTTCTATGGCTTTTGCAAGTGTTTCTTCAAATTTTACGCTTAAACTTTTGTAATTAGGAGTTGCGATATTGGCGATGTTGCCAGCAATAACGTTCTGACGCAAGGACTCAGCGTTGAGTCCAGCTTGGAGTAGTTGATTTGTGTCAATATGTTTAATCATTGCAATTCCTTTTTTTAAAATAACTTAGACGTTGTATAGATGCAAAATACGTGCCACTATTGGGAGGTGTTGAACGTTTGTGCTGTAACTTATGTATTATTAGGTGGTTATGCTTCTTGGTGAGGGCGATTGTGGCGATCAAACATATGATGCGTTTCCTTTCTATACAGCTGAGTGTATTTTTTTTTGATACGAAATAAGGTAAGTCGGTTTTAATCTTATTTCTGAGTCCTACTAGAATTCTAGTTGTCAATAATGTTTTTTTGTGAGTTTGTTTTTTTGGGGGGAAGATATTGCCTCTATGTAGGAAATGTGTGTAGAGATGACAATTTTTTGTACTAATTTAAGTCCTGTACTGTTGAGATAGAAAAAACTTTAACTAGTTGTGTTTAATGTGTTTATGTTGTATGTGCAGTGAGCGTTTACCAATATGGCATAATATTTGCTTCAATTCAGTTACTCGTAAATAGTGATAATTGGAGTTTTGTGATTATGTCGAATACACTTGCCGGATTAGACAGTGCGATTTTTTCGAAAAGTCTCCCTGTTAAAGACTCTGCCAAAGGGCCTATTAAAGGCAATGATGCTAAAGTTGCGTCAACTAAAAAGGAGAGCCATAAGAGCGATGATACGGCCTCATTTTCAGGTCAATTAGATAAAAAAATTAAGAAACAAGAGAATAGGGAAGAGGCACAGCCAACGGTAACACAACAGGCTATTGCACAGTTACAAGAACTATCAACCAGTGCAAATAAAGCCGAGATTTCTGTAGAAGTACAAAACCAAGATGTAGGTCTTGGGTTGATAAATAAAATTGATGCTTCTGCCAGCAATCGAGCTGGTTTAACTCCGACAACCAAAGATTTAGCAGTTGCATCTGAGGCTAGAGTAGATTTAGAAGTTGAGGGTTTTAAAGAGTCTGTTGATACTGTTAAGGCTTCTAAGCAAAGTCTTGCCAATATCACTCAGGATAAGTCTAGTAATGTTGATGTTGATAAAAAGCCTGTGGTTGAACTTGATGTTAAAACTACGGTTGATTCGCAAGTTTCTAACCTTAAAACTAAGATAGCTAATTTAGACGGGAATATAAAAGAAAAGATAAACCATTCTGAGGTTTCCAAAGAGCATCTAGCAAATGCATCTGAGGTGTCTAAAAATATTTCACAGGTAAACCATGTTGGAAAAACTAAAAAAATAGAAAAGATTGCAACTCTTTCAAATTCTAAACAGAGCTCAACTGAGGTTTCGCAGCAAGCCAAAACGGTATCTTTAGAACAAGCTACAGAAAAGACACTCAGGGGAGATTTGAAGAGCAAGTCTCTTGTTAGAGAGCACAAGGAAGTAAAAATGCTTGATGTTGCTGTGCCGCAAGAGCAGCAGATTAGGAGTACCTCATCAGTTTTGAGCGTTTCTAACGGTGATGCTCTAGCAGTGCAGGATGTTGTTCGACAGGTTATTGACGATATCAGAGTAAATTTTAGCCCAGATACTAAGAGCATGACAATAGCATTGGACCCTCCGGAACTTGGCAAAATTAATATTCGTATGGTTCAGGGCGATCAGAGTCTAAGTGGTGTTCTGCAGGTCCAAAGCAGTGAGGTTAGAGATCATCTTCAAAGAGAATTGCCGCAGGTAATTGCTACATTGCACAATTCCGGTATTGATGTTAAGAAGGTAGAAGTTGTTTTAGCTAGCGACAATGATACTTCCGCGTTTGAATCAGATTCTGCTTCCAGCTCAATGGGGCAGGGCAATACTGGCACTCAAACTCAAGAGGGAGAGTCTTTGCAATTAAGTTCTATTGAATTATCCAATGGGCAAACAGAGTTGGAGGTAGTTGGCGACGACTCCATTAATGTATATGTTTAGTTGAGGAAATGTGATATAGAAAGTGCTTTCTCAAACCAATACAAAAGAAGAATATGAATCCTCACAGGTTAGAGCATCCGTTTTAAATAAAAAGGATGCTTGTTCTGATGGCACTTCGTACTTAGCTGCGCAGGCGGCTCGGGCATACGGAAGTTGTACTAAAAAAAGCCCTGATGAGCTTGTAGTGGAGTATATTCCTCTAGTCCATAGGATTGTATCTCAAGTTGCTAGCTATATAAGGCCGCCTCTAACAAAAGACGACCTCGTTAGCGCAGGTTGCGTGGGACTTGTTAAAGCGGCAAACAATTTTGACCCATTTAGAGATGCAGATTTTAAAACTTATGCATATATTAGAGTGCGTGGTGCAGTAATTGACGAGCTGCGCAGTTGGTCTT
>WGDE01000141.1 GCA_015493385.1 Phycisphaerae bacterium | reverse complement strand
CATAGTGCAGGGCTAATGTCAGCTCAACCATTCCAAGATTACTTGCTAAATGCCCACCACATTTAGCAACAGAATCGACTATATGTTCTCTGATTTGTTGAGCTAATTCATTAAGCTCTTCAATGTTTAGCTTTTTAATATCAGATGGTGAGTTTATTTGGTCAAGTAATTTTGTCATTTATATATCTTCAAATTAATGCAGTAAAATTATCGTAGGCTCTCTATTAATTCTTGCGGTTGAGCATTTCAGTCGCAAGATATCGCAACGTATCGGCCTTCTCATCAAAGCTGCTAAGAGTATCGAGTGCCTCATTTGTTAGCTTTTCTGCGATTTCCTTCGATTTTTCGAGCCCAAGTAATGATGGATAGGTGGTTTTATCTTGAGCTTGGTCTTTGCCTACGGTTTTGCCCATCTCTTCGCTTGTAGAGCATACGTCAAGAATATCGTCTGCAATTTGGAAGCATAGCCCAAGTTTTAATCCGTAGTTGGCGAGGTTGTGCAGTTGTTTTCGTTTTGCATCACCGCAGAGAGCTCCAAGTGTTGCAGCTCCGCTAAACATCATTGCTGTCTTATTTTGGTGAATGTATTCGAGCGATTCAATGTTTGCAGGTTGTTTTTCTGCTAGTATATCTGCCATCTGGCCAGCAACCATTCCGCTAGGGCCGGCGACAGTTGCCAAGACTCCAACAAGTTTGATAGCTAGGTTTGAGTCTGGTATTTCAGTAGCTAACATCTCAAATGCCAATGTCAAGAGCCCGTCTCCAGCTAGTATCGCAGTTGCTTCGTCGTATTTCTTGTGTAGGGTTGGTTTACCTCTGCGCAAATCGTCGTTGTCCATTGCTGGTAAATCGTCATGCACAAGTGAGTAGGTATGTACCATTTCGATAGCGGCGGCGGCTGTTTTTGCCTCGTGGGTTATTTTGCCCTTGAGCATCTGGCAAATCCAGAGAACAATCGCACCTCTTATGCGTTTTCCGCCGCTTAGTAATGTATATTTCATCGCCTCGCTAAGAAGCGGCTGGATTTCGCTTTGTTCCTGCATAATAGTGCCCAGAGCCGTTGTTACGATATCGGCTTTACGCATTAAATCTTTTTTAAATTCTACATCAAAATCTTTTGACATGCTTCCATTCCATTTTAACCTTTTGAGCTCTGGCATTATCGCACAAAGTCGCTATTATATACGCTTTCGGGTGTATTCACAGAAAAAATCTATTATCGCAATTATATCCCAGTTTTGATGGTTAGTAAATGAATGAACTTAGATATCTTATTCTCGGCGTAACTGCCAGCGGAAAGAGTCGGCTTGCCTTCGATTTGGCGAAAACTCTAGGTGGTGAGATAATCAGTATCGATTCTATGAAGGTGTATAAGAAGATGGATATTGGCACTGCAAAACCGCCCCTAGAGCGTAGAAATGCGGTTAAATATCATCTAGTCGATGTTATTGAACCGTGGCAGCCTTTCTCAGTTAGCGATTTTCTAGAGCTATCAGAGCAGGCGGCGAGCGAGATTTTGGCAAAAGATAAGCCAGTAATAGGCGCAGGCGGTACTGCGATGTATATAAAGAATATGCTCTATGGGCTCTTCGATGGTCCTGGTAGTGATTTAGGGCTGCGCGAAGAGCTGAAAAAAAGGTTTAAAATTGAAGGTCACGGCAAACTTCACCAAGAGCTTTCGGAGGTAGATCCGGTTGCGGCTGAAAAAATACACCCAAATGATACCAGACGAGTTGTCAGGGCGCTGGAGGTGTTTAAGCTTACTGGCAAACCAATCTCAAGTTTCCAAACTCAGTTTTCTGCTCCCGAACCTGACCCGCGTTGGCGCGTTATTGGTCTGCGCAGAGACAAAGATGTTGAATCGCGCAGGATAAATGCCCGTGTCAGGAAAATGGTTGATGCTGGTCTTGTCGATGAGGTGCGTGAATTATTTAATATGGATAAGCCGCTTAGCAAACAGGCTCAAGTTGCGATTGGATATGCGGAGTTTAGAGATTATTTTGATGGCAATATCACTCTTGATAAGGCAATCGAAAAGGTTAAGATAAACACGCGCAGACTCGCCAAAGGGCAGCGCACTTGGTTTAAAAGCTTTAGGGGCGTTGAATGGCTTGATTTTGGAGAGGATGCTAGTAGCCAAGAGATTCTTGATAAGACTATGGCTTTGATTCAGGGTAGCGAATAATGCGATTGGAGCAATATTGAAAAAGAAAAGATCTTTGATATTGGCATCAGCATCCCCGCAGCGCAAGAAACTCTTAGAAGAAGCTGGCTTTGAGTTTGAGGTGATTACCTCGCTTATTGATGAGTCTCTTTATCAAAAAGACGGTCTCTCTGCCAGTGAATATGCGCAACTGCTTGCACAGGCAAAAGCTCTTGATGTTGCGCACAAGTATCGCAGTGCCTTGGTTCTCGGAGCCGATTCTGTGGTTGCTATCGATGATGATATAATCGGCAAACCAAAAGATGCGATTGATGCAGAGAATATTGTGCGCAGGCTATTTGCCAAAGACCACAGAGTCATAAGCGCAGTTGCAATCATCTCTGTAGCTGATGATATCTGCGAGGTGTTTTGTGAGACTACAATCATCCACCCCAAAAAACTCAGCGCAGAGCAAATACTTGCACATATCAAAAGCGGCGATTGGAGAGATAAGGCCGGTGGGTATGGAATTCAAGACTGCAAAGATGAATTTGTTGATTCGATTGAGGGGAGCTTTTCTAATGTTATTGGCTTGCCAATGGAGGCAACGAGCGAAATTCTCAAACGACTCTTATAGATTTAACCAGCTAAAGCGTTTATCGTTTGACTTATCTTTTTCTTTGTTTTAAAGTGATTGAAAATAATGAGCTGTTAAGAGGAGTTTGGTTTTGAATTATCTACGTAGGTATTGGCGCGGTGAATTGTCGGTTAAACTCTCATTCCTATTCTTTTTCTTTACGAACCTTCTTCTTTTTGATGCTATATTTGCCAGTGGGCTAGTAGTGTACATCGCTTCAAAGTTGACAGATTATCCAGTTTATCAAGAACGTATCAAACTCATATCTGTTCCAATCTTATTCTTACTTTTTGTTGTTTGGCAATCTGTAGGTCTCTGGCGCAGCGCTAGGCGATGTTCTAGAGACGGCAATAGACGAATTTTGTGTCTGGTTGCTAGGGTAGTTGTTATTACCGCTTTACTCGCGCAGGTTAGGCCATACTGCAATAAAAAATTTGTATCACACACAATATCTAGCACAAAGATAGCATTCCTAAATGAAACCTCAAATGATTATAGAATGAGCCTCTTCTCTAATGATACGGTAGTGCATCTAGAAGGAAATCTCTCGCTTGGTGTCTCTAGAGATTTTGCGCAAATGTTGGCTGCGCACCCCAATATCCATACTGTTATTATAGACTCTTCTGGTGGAATAGTTTACGAGGCTCGCGAGCTTGCGAAGTTAATTATGGATCGCAACCTAGATACATGCACGAGTGAGCGGTGCAGCTCTGTGGCAACTATTGCATTTATTGCAGGTAAGAAACGTATGGTCTGTGGTGATATGTGGGCGGAAATTGAAAGGCTTGTTGGTTGCCAACCTTCTAGGCGTGGCGCGTATCTTGGCTTTTGTAAATACAAAGATTGCGGCGGTAGGGCAGAGTTAGAAAAGATTGAACAAAAAGACTTGGAGTTCTTTGCATCTCGCGGGGTGGATGAAAAGTTTCTCGATAAACTATCTGTCTCCGAACCCAATGATTTGTGGATTCCCAGCAACCTAGATCTTTATAATAGCGGAGTGATTACTCTAGTTGTAAAACTATCTGATCTGATTCCGAAGGAAGAGTTACTTACTTTTGGCTACGATAGCACACATAAAACTATTAACAGAGATGACGACGCTTATATTGAACATGCTAAGACGTGGATTCTAGCGTGCAGTGGAGTGCTGTGGGAATATAACGGGGACGAGTTTAATTCGTTGGCTGGAATGGAGATTAACAGACGAAATATTAGCTCGCGTGAGAAACTCCTCTCAAAATGGTGGAATACTGAGAATCGTGATGCTCTACTTTACGAGCTTAATTGGCTTACGCAGGGTGGCGGGGATAGGAAAAGATTTAACAGTGATGTTGCAAAGGTATCGCATCTTAGCTGGAAAGAGTTTGATTCTTTCTTAGGAAACAATTCTCTCAGCAGTTATAGACACCACCAATATTGTGTGGCTTATGATAATCGTAATCTTGGCGAAAGAAGTATCCTTGCTTTTGACCTGAGCCGTTTTATATGTCTTTGTAGATGGGGCTATATGTGTGGCTACCTAGACGAAAAGACGGCTTGGGAGTATATGATTCCAGTGGCGAGAAAGATTCAAAGTAGCTTTAGCTCTTGGAGTGATTTTGGAAGTAACTATCTTATTGGCCGCCGCTATTGGTCAACCAGAAATTGTTACATTCTCGAACACTCTGATTTTGAAGAGGCTCTCTTGAGATTTGTAGGTATGCCTTCTAGCCCGACGAGGAAAATTCCTTGGAATCTAGACCTTAGCTATGCTTATGATATCATACCCGATGCGGCATCTAAACGAGAAAAAATCGCTAAGAGTCCTAAAGACGCTACTGAATCTAAGCCGCAAGAATGGAAAAGAATTGGTACTGTTGATTTACCAAAAATAACAGCCATTACATTTACTAAAGAGAATGCTATTAGTCAATACAAAGAAGCGTCGCATGTATTGATTGTTCCAGACGACTATAAGACAATTCAAGCGGCAATTGATGCTAGCGGTAATGGAGACACTATTTTTATTAAAAATGGTATCTACGATGGAAATCTCTTAATCAAAGACAAAACGAATATTAAGATTGTAGGCCAGAGCACATTAAATGTTGTTGTTAATCCAACAAGCTCAGATAGTGGAGACGCTCTAACAATCCTAGACTCTAGCGACATTCTAATATCTGATATGACAATCAAGAATCAGATCAGAACAGACGGCAGTGAAAATCACGCATTAATGATTACTAACTCAAATGCCAAGATTCTAAGATGTAGTGTTTCAAATAGTCAAGGCGTAGGAATTGGCTGCTATGATTCTGCGGATGTTTCTATTGCTGAGTCGTTGGTAGATTCTTGCCTATCCTCAGGGGTTAGTGTAAAGGGAGGATCTACAAAAGCCTCAATAACTCTTTCAAACCTTATAGATAATAAATACAATCTTGCTGTCGATGAGGGCGGCTATGCAAGTATGAGTGATTCTATTGCTGCAGGTAGTAAAAAATATGGAATCTTTGTTAGAGGTGAAAATTCAAAAGCAGAGCTATCTAATGTCAGGTGCAACAAGAGCGGAGAATTTGGTATCTGTCTTGCAAAAAAAGCCAATGCAACAATCTCTGGCTGCACCATAGATGAGAATTCGTCTGATGGGATTATTGTGGAACTTGAGTCTACTGCCTTAATTAAAGATTCTCTTCTCTATAAGAACGCTCAGAGCGGAATAACTCTTTACGGAAAGAATGTGCAAGCTACGCTGCAGAATAATATATGCAGAGAGAACCTAGTGGCTGGTATATTGGTCTCTGAATATGCAAAGGCTACGATTGAAAGCAATTATTGCTACAAAAATACCCGTTCAGGTATTATGGTTTTTGGTAAGGAGAATTTTGCAACTCTCAAGGCTAATCAATGCATCAAAAATATCCAGAACGGAATCTATGTCTCTGGTTCTGCCTCGGCTGATATGAAAAATAATATATGTGCCAAGAATAGATTGTCTGGTATTAAGGTTGCTGACAAGGGATCTTCGGCTGTTGTTGAAGCGAATCATTGCATTAAAAATACTCGTATAGGAATATTTGTAACTCGCGCAGCTTCGGCAGAGCTAAAGAATAATACATGCAAAGAGAATAAGTATTCTGGCATTATTGTCTCAGGTAAAAAAACTTCGGCTACTCTTGTAGCTAATTTGTGCGACAATAATGCTGACTATGGAATTATGGTCAAAGATTACGCCAAAGCTTTAGTAGAAAACTCTCGTTGTAAAGACAATCTTGTATCCGGTATATGTGTTCTCAACAATGGAACTCAAGCTGATTTGGTCAATAATTATTGTAGTGGCAATAGATGCAATGGAATTATTATTAGTGGTTGCTACAAGCCAAAAGTTTCGTTAAGAGCTAACACTTGTGAGACCAATTATCCATCTGGAATACTTATAACAAGAAAATCATCTGCTGTGCTTAATGAGAATATATGCCGCAAAAACTTATGGGCAGGAATCGTTATAGCTAATCAAGATTCGCATGCCACACTTATCGATAATCACTTTGACCAAAATGGTGGATGGGGAATACACACCTACTCAGGTGTTAATCTGCACTTGGAGAACAACACAACAAAAGCTAATGCACTTGGCAAAGTGAAATACAATACAGCCCTTGCGGTTAGATAATTATAGATTTTCTTGAGATACAAAACACTATGAAACAGATTGCAAAGAAAGTTATATTTACTGGCAGGGTGCAGGGCGTGGGCTTTCGCTATACTGCGCATCGAATATCTGGCAACTATAGAGTTAGTGGTTATGTTAAGAATCTTGCAAACTCTAATGTCGAGATGTTCGTTCAGGGTAGAGCTGATGAAGTTGATGCTATGATAGAAGATATATGCGAATATTTTAGCGGCTATATTAGAGAAGCGCAGATTAGTTTGGCTGCGCAAGATTCGAAGTATAAGAATTTTATTATTAGTTATTACTGATGTTGTTGAATTGGAATAACCTACATAATTAGAGCTAAATGAATAGAGATTAGAAATGAAAATGTCTTCAATGTTTAAATTCTCTTTAGTTGCCTTGCCGATAGCGGCGTCTGTCTACATGGCTTTAAAATCGCACCAATATATACCAGTCATAGTCTACCCAAGCGTCTCACTTCTGACATACATAGCGTATGCGATGGATAAAAAGAGGGCGATAAATGGCTCTTGGCGTATCAGCGAGAAGATGCTTCACAGCTTTGAGGTTTTCGGCGGGGCGATGGGGGCGCTTATTGCTCAACAGATATTGCATCACAAAAATCAAAAATTCTCGTACCAACTAGTTTTTTGGTGTATCAACATACTGCATATAGCCGGCTGGGCGATATTCTTTTGGGTATTGCATAATCATAGCTAGCTAAAAAACTACCCAAAAGGTTTTGCTCCTGCAAAACAATCTATCTTTTTTTACATATAACCCCTCTCATGTAAAGAAAAACGAACTTTCTTTGCATGACAACTACCCCATGCAAAAGAAATCCAATTTTCTTTACATGAGACGCGTGTTCGAACCCCTCCTACTAAAAAAAAAGGACGCTATGCTTTCGCACAGCGTCTTTTAATAATATCGGATGAGGAGGGATTTGCTTGGGGCATTTGCCCCTGCGCAGCTCTCACTATGTTCTTGTCAACCCCACTTGGGTGTATTTAGC
>WGDE01000140.1 GCA_015493385.1 Phycisphaerae bacterium | reverse complement strand
ATATATATTTAGCTTGACCCATATTTATATTGTGACTATTATCTGCGCTTAATGAAAATATTGGTTGGCCCGGTGCGAAATCAGGCCCAGCGGAGAAAAGATGGCAAAAAATAGATTGCAAAGAATTTTGGCAGCGGCAGGTGTTGCCTCACGTCGCAAGTGTGAAGAGTTAATCCTAGAAGGCGTTGTTCGTGTAAATAGAAAAGTCGTTGACTCACTACCAGCCTTTGCTGATGCAGATGTGGATGTTATTACTGTGCATGGCAAGCGGATTCAGGCAGAAAAGAAGGTGTATTTCCTTCTCAACAAACCACGCGGAGTTATATGTACCAATTCCGATCCTCAAGGTCGAAGAATTGCGGTTGATATGATTCCTGTCAAAGAGCGTCTGTTTTGCGTTGGCAGACTCGATGCCGATACTACAGGGGCGATTATCCTTACTAACGACAATGAACTAGCCAATAGATTAACGCACCCAAGATACGAGCTACCAAAGACTTATGAGATATTAGTCAAGGGAAGTATTGGCCCAGAATCACTTGAGAAACTCAAAAAGGGTGTATGGCTTAGTGAGGGCAAAACCCAGCGTAGTGGCATTAAGGTGATTAAACGTGGTCCAGAAGAGTCGCTCTTGGAAATGACTATCAAGCAGGGGCGCAATCGTCAAGTTCGAAGAATGCTTTTGCGCGTTGGATTAAAGGTTAAACGTTTGAAACGTACAAAAATTGGCGTTATAACATTGCATGGAATTGGAGTGGGCAACTTTAAACCGCTAACCCCTAAACAGATATCTTATCTAAAAAACACGACCGAAGCGGCCGCTGTAAAACCGAAATTGCCTCGCAAGGCGGTTAGGAAGAGAACAAGGAAGTTTAATAAATAGAAAGGCTATTATATGGATTCTCAGCATGTAAACTATAAGCCAATAAGCCCCGCGGCTATGGTGAATTTAGTTTTGGTAGGAATATTGGTGATTGTTGTCATCAGCCTTATTTCAACCTGCTACTACACGGTCGATACCGACGAGAAAGGTGTGGTTTTACTCTTTGGTAAATTCAACAGAGTCACAGACCCAGGCCTTAGATTCAAGTGGCCGATGGGGATTGAGACTGTCACTAAAGTTGGAGTTACCAACATTGAGACTGAAGAGTTTGGGTTTCGTACATTGGCCGCTGGTGTCAAGACTCGCTATTCCACTGATAAATCTAGGTTTATTAAAGAGTCGCTAATGCTTTGTGGTGATCTCAGTATTGCTCAAGTTGAGTGGATTGTTCAGTATAGAATTTCCGATCCGAAAGCGTTTCTATTTCACGTTGGCGAGAAGAGGAAAGTTAAAATGATTAGAGATGTCGCCGAGTCGGTCATGCGTAAGGTTGTTGGAGATTCTTCTGTTGATGAGGTCCTTACAGAGAGGCGTAGTCAAATCAACTACGAGGCAGAACGCTTGATGCAAGAACATATGGATGCATACGATACCGGGATTAGCATAGAGAAGATTAGGCTGCGCGATGTGAACCCTCCTGATAGTGTTAAGAGTGCGTTTAATGAAGTTAACTCTGCTCAGCAGGACAAAGAGAGAATGGTTAACGAAGCGAGAAAAGAATACAATCAGGTTATTCCAAAGGCTAAAGGCCAGGCTCTGCAGATGGTTGAGCAGGCGCAGGCTTATGCTATCGATAGAACAAACACCGCTGAAGGTGATGCAAGTCGATTTGTTCAGGTATGGCAGGAATACAAAAATAGCAAGGAAGTGACACGTAAACGTATGTATCTCGAAACTATGAATAGAGTGTTCCCTAAAATCGAGAAGAAATACATTGTAGATGAGCAGGTTAAGGGATTGTTGCCATTGATGAATTTGGGGGATAAATAATATGAAAAATAAAGCACTAACAGCTATTGCGTTGGTAGCGGTGATTATCATAGTTGCAGGGCAATCATTTTTCTATGTTGTACCTGAGACGCAGCAGGTCGTCGTTACTCAGTTTGGTGAGTTTAAGAGGGTTGTAAAAGATGCTGGGCTGAAATTTAAAATTCCTTTTATTGAGAAAATAAACCGTTTTGACAAAAGAGTTTTGATATGGGATGGCAGTCCTTCTCAAGTTCCGACTCGTGAGAAGAGATACATAGAGGTTGATACCTATGCACGTTGGCAGATTGAAGACCCGCTAAAATTCTTCAAGACTCTGCGCACTCAAAGTAGGGCGCTGAAAAAACTTGACGATATTGTTGATTCGTCAGTTAGAGATCAGATTAGTAATAATGACCTAATCGAGACGGTACGTGATTCTAGCCGAGAGATGATTATGAAAATAGATATCGAAGGCGAGAGGGGCGATGAGCTTGTAAAGGTTAGTAAGGGCAGAAGTGTCATAGAGGAGAATATCTTTGAGGATTCAAAGAAATCTGTAAAAGATTACGGTATAAAACTCATAGATGTTAGGATTAAAAGGCTCAATTACGTTGAGCAGGTGCGTCAGAAAGTTTACGGCAGGATGAGAGAGGAGCGTCTTCGTGTAGCTGAAAAATATCTCTCTGAGGGGCAAGGAGAGATGATGAAGGTACGCGGCGAGATTGAAAATGAGAAGAAGAAAATCCTCTCAGAAGCGTATCGCAAGAGTCAGGAGATTAAAGGTGCGGCCGATGCAAAGGCTATCAAGATCTATGCCGATGCGTATTCTAAAGACCCTGAGTTTTATGCGTTCTCACGTAGTTTGGATAGCTATGAGAAGAGCCTTACTGGTTCTAGTACACTCATTTTATCGACTGGTTCTGGGTATCTCAAATATCTAACAGATGATGCTAACCCTGTGAAGTAAGGGTGCATTAATTCCTACTTTTGTGTGTTAGTGGGGGGTGTTTTCCGTTTTTTTTGGCTAAAAAAAGGTATTTGTTCTTGCAATACGCTCTTTAGTGAGTATATTTGTAAGACTTTAAAGGTTTGACTGAAATAGTTATTTGATTCGAAGAAATTCTTTCGGGAGTTATAGATATGTCAAGAGTTTGTTATTTTACAGGCAGAAGAACCACTGCTGGTCGTAGCATCGTTAGAAGTGGTAAGGCTAAAAAAGTTGGTGGTATCGGTCTAAACATTCGTGGAGTGAGCAAGAGAAAGTTCAAGCCAAATATCCAGCGTGTTCGTGCGGTTGTAGATGGTGCTGTTGTTAGAATAAACGTCTCTGCTAGGGCAATCAAGAACGGTATGGTTGTCAAGCCACCAAAACGCAACTGGAAACCAACTCAGGATGCAGCTAACTAAATTTTAGTTTGGTATGGGTTGTGTTATTTTCAGAATTAAACAAGCGAGACTGTTGAAGGTCTCGCTTTTTTTATTGATTCTCCTAACTTTATGAGGAAAATTATGAAAAAGAAATTAGACCATGATGAGGTCAGAGAAGTTGCTTTACTTGCTAGGCTTGAGCTTTGCGATAAAGAAGTCGAGGAGTTTGCAACTCAGCTTAGCTCAATACTTGGATATATCGAAAAGCTTGACGAGCTTGATACTGATGACGTAGAACCACTCGCGCATTCACTTCCTATTAATAATGTGTTTAGGGAAGATATTCCCCATGAATGCCTCTCTAGAGACAAGGCTCTTGGTAATGCTCCTGACGCGGATGATGAATTCTTTATGGTTCCAAAAATTCTTGATGACAATTCTAACGGGTAGCTCTAATGATTGCTTTTGAGTAGTAAGTAGAAAATTTTTGTTGTCCGGCAAGGAAGACAAATTAGCCTTATCCGTAGATAAGGCGCCTTTTGTCTGACGTAGTTCGGCGACAAAAAGGTTCGCTTGTCTGCCAAAATGAATCTTTAGAGGTTCCTAGTGCTTAAAAAGGGACACTTATGAGCGATAACATACTATCATTGAGTTGTAAACAGCTTTGTGACAAGATTCTTGCAAAAGAAATTACGAGCGTCGAGGCTGTTGAAGCTGTCTTTAACAATATAGAAAAATTTGAGCCTAAGGTTGGAGCCTATGTTTCTTTCGATAAAGATAGGGCTCTAGGCGAGGCGGCAAAAATAGACAAACGTATTGCCAACGGAGAGAATCCAGGTCCGCTTGCGGGAGTTCCTGTGGCTGTTAAAGATAATATGACTACAGATTTTGGCACAACTAGCTGCGCATCTAAAATATTAGCAGAATTTAAGGCTCCCTACACATCGACAGCAGTTAGCAAGCTCATCGATGCCGGCGCAGTCATTATTGGCAAGCTAAATATGGACGAGTTTGCTATGGGCTCTAGTACTGAAAATTCAGGAGTAAAGCAGACTTACAACCCATGGAACCTTGATTGCGTTCCGGGTGGTAGTAGTGGTGGTTCGGCGGCAGCAGTGGCTGCGCAGATGTGCTTTGCGTCTTTGGGGTCTGATACAGGTGGTTCAATTCGCCAGCCGGCGAGTTTTTGCGGAGTCGTTGGGTTAAAACCAACCTACGGAAGAGTTTCTAGGTGGGGTCTTGTTGCTTACGGTTCTAGCCTTGACCAGATAGGGCCTCTCTCGAAAGATGTAACAGATGCGGCTTTAATGCTAAATGTTATAGCAGGCGATGACAAAAGAGATTCAACATGCGTAGATGAATCGATTGCCCCAGTAAATGATTATCTCTGTGATCTTGACACGCCTATTGATGGGTTAAAGATTGCGATTGTGCCAGAATTTATAGAATCAGCCAGCGATGAGGTTGCTGCGGCAATAAATAATTCTATTGAAGTTTACAAAAAGCAAGGCGCTGAGATTGTAGAGATTAGTATGCCTCATTTTGAGTATGCGATAGCTACCTACTACATTGTTGCAACTGCAGAAGCATCAAGCAATCTGGCTAGATTTGATGGCGTCCGATACGGGCACCGAAGCGACGATATTAAAAGCTATATAGATGTCTACTCAAAATCACGCGAAGAAGGCTTTGGTCAAGAGGTGAAGCGGCGAATAATGCTTGGTACTTATGCACTTAGCAGTGGCTATTATGACGCTTATTATCTAAAGGCTTTGAAAGTTAGAAATCTTATACGCAAAGATTTTACGCAGGCGTTCGAAAAGGCAGATTGTATTATTATGCCAGTTTCTCCTACAACGGCGTTTAAGGTTGGCGAGAAGACTCAAGACCCACTCCAAATGTATATGGCGGATATTTACACAATAGCGGCAAACTTATCTGGTGTGCCTGCGGTGAGTATTCCTTGTGGTTTCGACGGTGAGAATATGCCAATAGGTCTTCAAATTCTTGGCCCTTCGTTCCAGGAGGATAAACTCCTTCGAGTGGCAAGAATGTATGAAGCGAATTCGGGAATTGAATATAAAAAACCTGCGATTTTGGATTGATTTAATATGGCGAATGTAAAGTATAAAACTCTAGTTGGGCTAGAAATTCATGTTCAGCTCAAGACTAAAACAAAGATGTTCTGTAGTTGTCCCACTGGATTCGGCGGTGAGCCTAATACACGTGTGTGCCCAGTTTGTTTGGGAATGCCGGGTGTTTTGCCAGTGATGAATAAAAAAGCCTATGAATTTTCTGTGCTAGCAGGACTTGCTCTAAATTGTAGTATTTCTCGTTTTACAAAATGGGATAGAAAGAGCTATTACTATCCTGATTTACCGAAAAACTACCAGATAAGCCAATACGACCTCCCAATGAGTGAGCATGGATATATTGAGATTCCTATTGATGGTGGCGAGACTAAGAAGATTAGAATATTACGTGCGCACCTTGAAGAAGATGCCGGTAAAAATTCACATACAGCAGGAAATTATTCACAGGTTGATTTAAATAGAGCGGGCACACCGCTTCTTGAGATAGTGACCGAACCAGACCTGAGCAACGGCAGTGAGGTTCGTTCGCTTGCGCAGCAACTCCAGCGAATTGTACGCTATCTTGGTGTTTCTGAGGCTGATATGCAGAAAGGGCATATGCGTTTTGAACCAAACATTAATATTGTAGGCGAAATTGATGGAAAAGAGTTTAAAACGGCAATTGCAGAGATTAAAAACCTCAACAGTTTCCGAGCGCTTGAGCGAAGTGTTGATTATGAAACGAAAAGGCAGCTTGAGGAATATTTAGAGACTCGCAAGGGGATGGGGCAAGTTCCAAAGACTACTCGCGGCTGGGATGCAGACCGAGAGATTACTGTTCATCAGAGAAGTAAAGAGGCGGCAAATGATTATCGTTATTTTCCAGACCCAGATTTGGTCCCTGTTGTTCTTGATGATGCCTGGTTTGAGCAGATTAAAAGTAACATGGTCGAGCTTCCTTTGGCTAAAGAGCGTAAATTTGTATCTGAATACGGCTTGAGTGATTACGATGCTGGTGTTCTAACTAGCGAACGTACAATGGCGGAGTATTTTGAAGATGCAATAAAAGCAGGCGGCGATGCCAAACGTGTCTGCAATTTCCTCACCCAGACAGGTTTAAAGTTGGCAAATGAAGCAGGTAAGAGCTTTGTTGAGTTTGGCGTTGAAGCCGAGAAACTGGCAAAATTATCTAAGATGGTTTCCGATGGAGACATTAATGCTTCTGCTGCTACTAGTCTAATCTCTAAAATGGTCGAAAATAATGAAGACCCTATGGTCTTGGCAGAGAAATTCAACCTACTACAAAAGAGCGATACTGGTGAACTTGAAGCTATAGTTGACCAAGTTTTTGCAGATAACCCGCAGGCAGTTGACGATGCGCGACCTGGAAGTAAGAAAGAGAAGAAGAGTAAGGGATTCCTTATGGGGCAAGTAATGCAAAAGACAAAAGGTCAGGCAAACCCTAAAATAGTCAGTAGCATACTTGCCAAAAAACTCAGTGAGTAACACCTGGTCAATGTGCTATAAGTAGCTGAATTCCGATAAAAAGGGTATTTATGTTGGTTTTTTTGAAATATTTTCATTTGATTAGTTGATAATACCTTGATTTCGCCATATACTATACTTGCGTTATTGTATTGTGTGGCATTGCACTGTTTTTGGGAGGGGCTCGTGTAATACCTGAGAAAACTGACGGGTAGTAGATTGTAAGGGAGAAAAAACATGAACGATTTTGGCCAAAGCGGAAAAATATCTGAAAAGAGAGATCTTCAAAGTTACTCTCGGCTCTCACTTATCAATGACAAACAGTGGAACTACTTGCAAAAGTTGTATCACATGACACCTAAGGAAAAGCAGGTAGCAAAGTATGTGTGTCAGGGTATTTCTAATGAAGATATTGCAGAGAAGCTCTCGATGAGGCCTGGTACAGTCAAGACACACTTGCGTAATATATACCGCAGGGTGAGGGTTAGAAATAAAATTAGCTTGTTATTGCAGTTTATTGAAGATGCGGTTAAGCACTCTCCTGTCATTGCCAAGCCAGAACCTTCTATAAGAATACAGGAATTTAAACCTGATGTCTCGAGGGGAACCTATTACGAAACCTCTTCATCTATGGATGAATTAGACTGACATTCCAGATATCAAAACTTTAAAGTACTTAGTTATACAGATATGGCTGAGTACTTTTTTTAATGCGCATAAAAAAAGCTCGAATTGATTCGAGCTTTAAAATTTTAAATCAAAAATTATGCTTCAATCTTCTCGATAATTACTTGAGTGTATTTTTGTCTGTGACCAATTCTACGGCGACTGTTTTTACGTCTACGGAATTGTGCAGGGTAGAGTTTTGGTCCCTTTACAATCGCATCATCACCGACAATGTTAAGTTTGGCTACAACTTTTGCACCATCAAGGTATGGCTTGCCAACCTTAATTTCGCTACCATTGTTAACAAATAATACCTTGTTTATCTCGATAGACTTTGCATCATCAGCAACATCGACTAGGTCGATTTCGATAACGTCACCTTGTGATACTTTATATTGTTTACCACCTTGTTCAACTATTGCGTACATGTGTTTCTCCTGTCTTACGTTCAATATAGACGTCGCATTCTACGGATTAATAGCAGGTATGTAAAGTTTATTTTGAGAAAAAGAGCATTAAAATCAAATAAAGTGGAACTATTGGCCGTATCTAAAGCCAAGAGTGTCAATAATCCGATACTGAGACTAGATATTACTCGTAAAATCAAGCTTATAGAGTTTAAAGACCGAAGTTAATTGGCAACAATAATTAAGGGGTGCCCTTAAAGTGGTCAGTTCTTGTGTTGTCCTAGGTAAGATATTCTCCTAATAACGATTTATACTAGCGTAGAGCCTCGTCGGAGATGCTGAATAAATGGAACTTGCAATAGTACAAGAGAGGATAATTCCTCTGAGTGAGTTAGACCCTGTCTATCTCGATAGAGGTATATTCTTTGGTGATGGAGTTTACGATGTCATGCGCAGCTATTCTGGCCATATTTTTGCCTTTGACGACCATATAGCAAGATTTGAATACAGTCTGCGTGAGATAGGGATAACAACAGTTGACATTGGTTTAATCCGAGAGAAAATAATCGACGCTTTCAATAGAGCGAGTATTGATGATTGTATGATTTATTTTCATATTACACGTGGCTCGGCAATGCGCAGTCATGATTGGGATGACGATATTGAATATAATTTCTTTCTAACGGTTACGAATCTAATCTCACCAGACCCTATCAAGAAGACAGGTGTTGCGGTCTGTAGCCATGAAGATTTCAGGTGGAAACGCTGCGATATTAAGTCTTTGAATCTATTGCCTAACGTTATGGCAAAACGTAGCGCGCATGAGAAGAACTGTTTTGAAGCGATTCTTTTTGATAGTGATGGAAATATTACAGAGGGCTCTAGTTCTGCATTTTTTGCTGTTATTGATGGTTGTGTAGTTACACGTCCGCTTGGACGCGAAATTTTGTCGAGCGTCACAAGGAAATATGTGGAACTTATCGCCAAAGATTTGGGTGTGACATTCATTGAGAGAAGCCTTACAGTAGATGAAGCTAAAAATGCGGACGAGCTTTTTTTAGGTGTCACAACAAGAGATATTCTTGGTGTGGTTAAATTTGACTCTACCGTAATAGGCGACGCGAAGGTCGGCCCTGTTACTAGATTATTTGAAGATACCTACGCTAAGATTGTCAGACCCACATGCAAAGATTTGTCTGCTGGCATTTAGTTCTTATCACACTCTTACAACGCTTCTACCATATTTAAATATCTCATCGTGAGTAATTATACCTCATTTGATAGTTGCGATTAGCAATTGTCTGGAAAAGTGTGTTTTCATAGCCTAAAATGAGGATGTTTTTGTACTAATTTACGTTTTTTTGGGGGTATGAGTAATGTTTAAATATGTCAGATACGCCATTGTTATTTGTTTTGTCCTTTCAGTTTACACCTACGCAGCGGACACTCCGGCACCAACCCAAGGTATCGGTGAACATTCAACTATATGCTGTAGCGACGGTAAGCATGTCAGAGATGATGAGCTTGCTAAGTGGATTTGTGATTCCATACCAAAAGATCAATATGGTGTCTGTCAAGTTCATGACGTAAAAATTATGGTCAACTCTTGTTTTGGCGGTGGCATTATTGATGATATTCAGAGAATCTTTGGCCCAAGTGGTTGCTGTCCTGGAGTACCTTGGGTTGCCGGAAGTGCTTCTGGTGCTAACGAAACTGCTAGAGGCTGGGGAGATGATTACGTTAATAAGCCTAGCAACAAGCCAAAAGAGCTTGGTAGCAATTGGACCGATGCGCTTGCAGGTAAAGCACAAAGCGGTACACGTAGCGAATCTGGTGTCTTGCGTGATGGTCACAGTAGTGGTAATGTCAAGCAAGACCTTGAGGCTGCGCGCAATAAAGATGACTCTGGTCCCAACTATGACAATCTTGAGCATCCTGTAGTAGCCTCTGGCAATGGTGGTGAAAACATCAAGTGGAATGAGGCTGGGATTAAGCACAGAGCTGTTGTTGCTGGTGGGCTTCAGACAGATCAACGTCATCACAATAATGTCAAAAATATGAAAGAGGCCCTTGAGGGAATTTGGGGTGATGGTAGGCTTTGGGAGTATATTTTTGGAAAAGATTACGATATCGTAACCCTTGACGGTTTTACCAAAGATACTTTGAAAAATGCCATTGAAAAGGCTTGTGAAGGTCTGGATTCTGATACTCAGCTTGTTCTTTATATCGACGATCATGGTGATACAGATTTTGATCTTCGCGAATATGTTGATGAGACTTTTCCACTCACTGCACCTTTTACGCTTCCAGAGTCAGACCCTGCGAGTCCTATCTTTGTAAATGCGGATGTGAGTAGTTTTCACTTTACACTTAACTCAGGTTGGGAAGAAGCGTTTAATCAGGTTTCACTGCAACCTGGAGATGAAGCAGAACCGTTTATAGAAATATGCACTGCGAATGCTATTGATCAGGCGGATTGGAACATTATATTCAATGGCTATCCAGTAACATTCCCAGAGCCAGTGCTACCGCCAGAGAGAAAGATACCACTTATGATTCCTTGGCAAATTATTAACAGCGAACCAGTTGAGAATGAGCTTGTTATTGAGCGTACTACCCCAACGGCCACAATGGAGCTTTACTGCTTAAATATTTCGTCGGGGCGTATCAATGAAGTCTTGAAGCCTCACGATCCATTCTGCGGTGATGATGAGCATCCTATCTTGCCAGCAGATTTAAATGCTGATTGCACCGTTGACCTTGGTGATTTCGCGATCTTTGCCCAATCGTGGCTAGATAGTACAATGGTAGAATCCTATTAATATCTGTTTCCGTGTAATTCAAGGCTCATGAGTATCTCATGGGCCTTTTTTATGGACTATTTACAAATCTAAAAAGTATTTAAGCTTGTAAATCTAGCTTGTCTTGCTATTCTAAATGTAGATATCTTAACCCCATGAAAAAAGGAATTTTCTGGTAATCAAGTGACAAAAGAAACTAAAGCAAAAAAAGATTCAGGCCAAGTGTCTAAACATCGCTCATTTGAGGATAAACAGTACTATTTCATTGGTATTGGCGGTATTGGTATGAGCGGTTTGGCTAAGATACTCCTAAAAAATGGGGCGAAGATTAGCGGTTCTGATATGGAGGGTGGTTTTGTCACTAACCGGCTTTCTAAGTTGGGCGCAGATATTAAAATAGGGCATTTTCAAGAATGGCTGGAAAGACTTGGAGATGATGTCGACACCGTTGTTATATCAGCGGCAATTAATGAGAGTAATCCAGAGTTAGCCTATGCGCGTTCTAAAGGTTTTAGAGTTTTAAAGTACGCTCAGATGCTCGGCAGTCTGATGGACGAGTATCGTGGCATTGCTATTGCGGGTACACATGGAAAAAGTACCACTACAGGCTGGCTAGCTTTTGTTTTAGATTCTCTAAAGACATTTCCAAACTATATAGTTGGTGCAGATATTCCTCAACTTGAAGGTTCTAGCGGTGTGGGTGATAGTGATTATTTTCTTGCTGAGGCATGCGAATACGATAGAAGTTTTCTAAATATACATCCCCAGATTGCTGTCATACTAAATATAGAGCAAGATCATCTAGACTATTATAAAGACGAGTCGGATATTGTAGATGCATTTGTTTCTTTTGCTCATGGAACTAGAAATGGCGGTAGTGTAATTGTTAACAGTGACGACAAAAACTTCCCCGAGTTTTTGGCAAAATACGCATCACAGGCATCTGACAAAACACTTAGTCATATTAGTTTGGTTACTTTTGGACTTGGAAAACAGGCGGACTTTTCTGCCGATTGTATTCGTTTAGTTGATGGGCTCTACGAGTTTAATGTTTGCTTTAAAGGCTACACAGTTGGTAGAGTGAAGCTTTCAATGCCCGGCAAGCATAATATTTACAACGCTTTAGCCGTTGTAGCCGCCGCGGCATCTTCAGGTGTCGATATGGCTGGAATTCTTTCTGTTATGGGTGATTATACTGGTGCAGATCGAAGAATGATGGTTAAGGCTCAGATGGCAGGAATAAAAATCTTAGATGACTATGCGCATCATCCAACTGAGATAAGAGCTTCGCTTGAAGCTATCACTCAAAGGTATGGTCCAAAAAGATTAGTATGTATATTTCAACCTCATCAGTATAGCCGAACAAGGTTTTTACTTGATGATTTTGCAGAAAGCTTTAAGTTAGCAGATATTACAATTGTGCCTGATATCTATTTTGTTCGTGACACGCAAGAGTCTAGGCATGAGGTTAATTCAGAAATTTTAGTCGATAGGATACGTCAAAGTGGTTCTGAAGCTGTTTTTATTGACAGTTTTTCAGGAATATGCGAGTATCTTAAAGATAATATTGATAGTGGTGACGTGATTGTAACTATGGGTGCAGGCGATATTTGGAAGGTTTCAGATGAGTATATTCAGTGGCTTAGAAGAGATAGTTAGGCAAGATTGCCCTCTAAGTGGTTTGATCTGGTATGGTATTGGAGGCAACGCAGATTATTTATTAACTCCTCGAAATCTTGATGAGCTCAAGGAAGTTACTAAGAGGTGCAGTGAAAATAATATTCCTATGTATATCTTAGGACAGGGTTCAAACGTACTCATTAAAGATGAAGGTGTACGTGGTGCTGTAATTAAGCTTGGTGGTAGTGATTTTGCTAATGTTGAATTTGATGGTGAGGTTGTTACAGCTTGGGCTGGAGCAAGTCTGAGTAAACTCGTTCTTGATTGTGTTCGAAAAAGACTTAGTGGGCTCGAAGGCTTGACTGGTATCCCAGGCACTATTGGCGGTGCAGTCAGAATGAACGCTGGTGGTAGCTTTGGTGATATTGGAGCTAGTATAGAATCTGTTATCCTGATGGATAAAGAGGGCAATGTTTTTGAAAAATCAAAGCCAGAGTTAGAATTTGATTATCGCTGGGTTAATATTACAGCTAAATTTATACTTGCTGCAAAACTTAAACTTGTTGAGAGTGATTCCGAACAGATTCTACGTAACATCAAAGAAATCTGGATTTATAAGAAGAATTCTCAGCCGATGGATAAACGCAATGCTGGTTGCATATTCAAAAATCCTCGAGGCCTCTCCGCTGGTGCATTAATTGATAGAGCAGGTCTGAAAGGAACTCAATGCGGCGGCGCTGAGGTTAGTGATAAACACGCTAATTTTATTATCGCCAATAAGGGTTGCAAGGCCAATGATGTGGTTGAATTGATCTCAATTGTTAAAGCAAAAGTTAGTGAGAAGTTTGACGTCAATCTCGAACTTGAGCTTGAAATATGGTAGTGTTGTTGAGGCCTTGTAATGTCGCATAACCTAGCTAGTATGCCTCGCAAAGTTGCTGTCTTAATGGGCGGTATTGGTAGTGAGAGAGATGTTTCTCTGCAAAGTGGCAAAAATGTTGAACGTGTTTTAAAAGCTGAAGGCTTTGAAGTTGTCTGCGCGGATGTTAGCCCTGAAAATTTAGAAGTCTTAGATGATAATTCGATCGATATATTCTTCCTTGCGTTGCACGGTGAATGGGGAGAGGATGGTCAAATTCAACAGATCCTAGAAAGTAAATCATTGCTTTTTACGGGTAGTGGTTCGAAGGCTTCTAAACTCGCATTTGACAAGATAAAAGCCAATAAATTATTCATGGATAATGGTATCAGAGTTCCAAGATCATACGAAGTTTCTAAGGATACAGATCTCGATGATCTGGCGCAGCGCCTTAGCAAAAAAACTGGCAGGTTTGTTATTAAGCCTCCTCTCCAAGGCAGTAGCTTAGGTGTTGGGGTAAGAGTTGGGAGCTATGCTGCGGTTAGTTCTGCAAAAGAGTGCTTGGATAAATATGGTTCCGCTATGATAGAGGACTTTCTTTCTGGCCCAGAATTTACCGTTGGTATTGTTGGTGATGAAGTTTTGCCGATAATAGAAATTCGTAGCGAAATGGGTTTCTATGATTATATGGCAAAGTATTTAAGTGATGAAACTGAGTATCTTTTTGATACGATTGACGATAAAGCATTAATAAAAAAAATAGAAAATGATGCGATGAAATGCTTTGATGTAATTGGAGCTAAAGATCTGGCGAGAGTCGATTTTATGCTCAATGAGAATGGCGACCATTTTGTTTTAGAGATTAATACCATTCCAGGCTTTACCAGCCATTCTCTCCTTCCAAAAGCAGCTCATCGCAAAGGTCTTAGCGGAGGAGAACTCTGCAAAGAAATAATTAAGTCTGCTTGTCAGATTTAATCCGTTTAGTCTAGAGCATTAAAATTCTCAGAAGAGATAAAGAAAATAATGTCCAAGAAGAAGATAAAGAAAAAGTCGAAAAAGAAACAGAAGACTCGCGGGAGTATGTTCTATTTTGGGTCTGGAAAGAAACCTAAAAAAACAAGAGGTCGTAACTATTCAGAAAATTCTTCTACAACATTCTTTCATATCGTTTTGACGATGATAACATTATCGGCCGTTATTGCTGGAATAGGTTTCGGATTTAAATATCTTGAATCATATACTACCAGGTATGTATCTAGCAATCATGCACATGATACATACATGAAACTTGTAGACAAACCTGAGTGGGTTAATCATGAACTAGAGAACAGAATCTTCAAGAG
>WGDE01000139.1 GCA_015493385.1 Phycisphaerae bacterium | reverse complement strand
ATACTAGCGATGGCTTGGTGATAGATATTGACAATTCCAATACATTGAAGATTGCAAACGATGATATTGAGAAGGGGCTTGTTACGTTCTCAAATAATATGCTGGAGCTTTATAAAGCCCAGAAAAGAACGACCGCCGACCCAGTCGAGCTTGATTGTGCCAGCGATTTATCGTGGAGCCATCTTGTTAAAGTTTACAACATCCTCTTTGGTATGGGTGTAACTGATATTACATTCCCATTGGAAGATTAGCCAATGCAGAAGGTACTATTTGTTATTATTGCAACTTTGATGCTCTTGGCGGTGCAAGAGAAATCTCTAGCATCTTTCCAAGATGAAAAACTCCTTGAGAAAACAAAGCTCAGCGTGAATAAGGTTTATAGTGAGTTTGAGAAAAAGACAGCTTTTGACACTATACTAATCGAGTATGTCGGAGATGATAGTTTATCGCATAGAGAACGCAGTAAACTCTCAAATATTGTAAGTGTCTACTCTATGAAGATTAAAAGCCTACTTCTTACGCAGCAGTCGCTTAGAAAACGTATTGAACAATATCCTGGCGACGATTGGGACCGAGAGTTTGGTGATACTGGGCTTTGGGAAAATCTCAACAAATCTCTAATAAATACAACTTTGCTAAAGCTTAATATTCAATATCCAAAAGTCCTTCTCTTGAGTAGAGATCTCAAAGAGAAGCTAGTCCTTGCTCAGCTTAAGACAATTCTTTCTTTAGAAAAAGACAATCACTCATTTAGCTTTACTGCGTATAAAGCAAAGCTCTACAGCGAGCTGTCATATTCTAATCGAAGTTTCTACGAAGAGTCTATCCGGTTAAATCGAAAGGTTGTGTCTGGGTTAGATTCTGGTAGTTGGTTGTATTTTGCGAGTTCGCTAGAGCTTATCAAGCTTGGTGATAAGAAAGCTGCTCCAATAGAAAAAGTTTACGGTGAATTTACAAACTCGAAATATGTAGATTCTGTGCTTATGAACTTGAAGTTTGCACTTACGGCATTTCTATACTGCGACAATGATGAGTTTGCTGATAAAATCTTAACCTCTCACCCCAAAGTCGCTCCTTTGTTTTGTGAGATTGTATTAAAGGCATCGAAGTCCAAGAGATGGCGCAGGCTAGCGAAGATTAGCACCCCAGATAAATTTTCCCCGCTTAGCGGAGATTCTATAAGCTACGCAGTTTTGAATAGCACCAGTAGCGACAATCTAAAATTGGCTCAGCGAATAGCTAAAAATAGACCGAACGCACTCACACTCTATGTTCAAGCGCATTGCGTTATGGAGAAGAGCTCAGAATTTCCCACTGCGCTTAAACTTTTAATTTTGGCGTCTAAAATGGATAGCCCAAGAAAATGGTTAGGTCCAGATTTTTCTAGAGATAAACTCTCTCGTATTGCTTGCGAGTATGCATTTGATAAATTGCGAGAGTCTAGCTCGCTTGGCGATCTAGCGCTAGAGGCGCTGCAAAACTACCAAAAGAATTTGGGCGATAGAATTGACGAGGAACTCGAATATTCGCTAGCAAGCCTATTATTGGATAGCAAGCCAACTCAAGCACAGGAGATTCTTGGCGATATTGCAAAGAGAGGTGGTAAGTTCTTTGCGCAGGCAAAGTTTGATTTAGCCCTTCACCAACTTGGTACGTCTAGTAAATCAGACCAAGATAGAGCAATCAGAAATCTTAAATCTTTATTGAAAAAAACGCAAAATAGAAAGTCCTACACAGAGGGACTGCTGCTATATTCCTACCTAGTGTTAGATAAGAACCTAAAGGATAGGTACTCGGATGTTTTAGACTGCCTAGATGATAGTCGATTGATATATGCCCCAGATGTTGCATCTGCGCATGCTCAAGTATTACTTAGATTAGACAGAGTTGAGGATGCGATTAGTGGGTATTCTGATTTTCTAGAAGACGACTCAAAGTTTGACGCGCTTACAATAAGAGAGCTGGTGTTTGCTCTTATGCAAAAATACGAATCTATTATTGCCAGCGCAGAAGATTCAGACAATTTAGTATCCTGCGCGAAAGGACTTTTATCTCGCGTATTAGAGAAAGAACCTTCTGACTGTGAATCGGCGTTATTGTTAGCAGAGCTAAATATGCTTGCAAATGCAGAAATGCCAGCGTTATCAGATTGTGGCAATAATAGTATTCTCGCCCTTAGATGCCGTGCAAGAGAAATGCAGCTCGAGCATAAATACGACGAAGCTACGTCGTTATGGTCGGATTTATCGCTGTCGCTAAAAGATAAGAATCAACCTCAATCTAAACAATCGTGGCAATGGTGGCGGGCTAAATACTACCAGCTCTACTGTTATAGCTTGTCGAGCGATTTTGACAGTGAAAAATTGAAACATGCAGTTTCAGTGTTACTTGCAAGCGGGGACAAGAAAGAAAATCTTTGGAAATACAAAATGCTTGAGTTGCGTAATCTTGCCCCTGATACAAAATAGACACATTTTCATATTGCATATTGATTTGCCCAATCCATTAAACTTGCCTAATAAACTCTAATCCTGTAGAATAAGAACTCGTTGCGCATCTGCGATCTGTTTTGCTGCGCAAGATATAATATTGCCGATAAGGTAATTGGTGTAAATGTCTGGAAATCCGGAGTAATAAATGTCAAAAAGTAGTAAAAAGGGTGGTTCAACTAAAGAATCTTGCAGTTTCTGTGGTAGATCTCGTCAGAATAACGATGCGTTTGTTGAGGGGCCTGCGGGCATATTCATCTGCGCAGATTGTATAGACCTATGCTACAATATCGTGCGTCAAGAGCAAAGAAAATTGAGTGGTGCAGCAACAATGCTAAAAGAAGTGCCAAAACCACGTGAGATTAAAGAGTATCTTGACGAGTATGTGATAGGGCAGGCGGCAGCAAAGAAGTACTTAGCTGTTGCAGTTCACAACCACTATAAGCGATTACTGCATACTGATAGTGATAATAATGACCTAGACCTTGATAAGTCTAACGTTCTTATGATTGGCCCAACCGGTAGCGGAAAAACACTCTTGGCTAGAACATTGGCGCGTGAGTTAAATGTTCCGTTTGCGATATGCGACGCGACAACTGTGACAGAAGCAGGCTATGTTGGTGAGGATGTTGAGAACTTCTTGCTGAGGCTTTTGCAAGCAGCTGACTACGATATCGAAGCCGCGCAACGTGGTATTGTCTATGTTGATGAGATAGATAAGGTTGGTAAAAGTAACCAGAATGTTTCAATCACAAGAGACGTCTCTGGTGAGGGAGTCCAGCAGTCACTTCTGAAAATGCTTGAGGGTACGATTGCGAATATTCCTCCGCAGGGCGGAAGAAAACACCCAGAACAGTCTTATATTCAGATTGATACCTCACAGATTCTCTTTATATGTGGCGGTACATTTGTTGGCCTTGAAAATATTATCAAAAAGCGTCTTGGTCGTAAGATGATAGGTTTTAACTCTGAAGCTCCAAAAGCTCAGAGTTCTCAAGCAGAATATTCTGACGTTCTCAGTAATGTTACAGCCGAAGATGTTATTGCCTATGGTATGATTCCTGAGTTAGTTGGTAGATTGCCAGTTATAACAAATCTTGAGGCTCTTGATATCAATGCCTTGATTGATATTATGACAAAGCCTAGAAATGCTCTGATCCGTCAATATCAGAAATTCTTCGAGATGGAAGAAGCACAGCTAGAATTCACATCAGAAGCATTAGAGATGCTTGCTAAAAAAGCTCTCAAACGTGACACCGGAGCCCGTGCTCTGCGTGCGGTAACAGAAGAGCTTATGATAGACCTTATGTACCGCCTGCCAGACGAACCAAAGCCAGGTAAGTATGTAATCACTGACAAAGTGGTTTCAGGCGAAGAAGATATATTCGAGCAAAAGAAGGAATCTGCATAGTTTGTTTAGTTTTGTGAGATAGAGCTAATGCAGCTTGTTTGTGATTATTTTAAGGGGCAACCAGTTTTGGTTGCCCCTTTTTTTGCAATATTTTATGGTGGGTATTTTGGGTCTTTCTCAAAAATGAAGTTTCTGCTTCTGCGTAGTGAAAATCCAGTGCAGCTATTTGTTATAAATAATTTTAATGAGTATATTCAATTATTTGTATTTCTGTTCCAACTTTCTTTATAATCGCATCTCTCATATTCGCATAATGTGGACAAGGAAAGCCAATAGGGTTACCTCTAGAGATACAAGATGCAAAAACGATTGCTTCTGCACCTCTGTCTACCATAAGCTTTGCTCTTGCAATAGCCCGCTTGCCAGGACACCCACCACACGAAAGGAACCCAACTATTTCAACAGGGCCAGTTTCTTCAAATGCTAATTTACCCGCTTTAGCAACCTTAAAATCAGTACTGCCAGGACAGATGTCTTCAGTTTGTTGACAACGGATTATTCCAACTTTTTTCATAACACTCATTTCTTTTTTATTTATAACATAATATTGTATAACGGTCGTTTAGAGTTTAAATGGGTGATAAGAGGAATGCAACAACTTTCTAGTGCTGATTCGTTTGATTGCTCTATTTGTGTTGCGTATCATGATGCGTATTGAGTTTCCACTTCTAGTGTTAAAGCCGTTAGTGTTTTTGAGATTGGAAACGGCTGTCGCCGTTGTTGTTTTACGTCGGGCGGCTTGCGCCACCGCGCTAAGCGACGAGCGTTAATTTATATGGGAATTCTAAGAAATGCCTGCAAAGGGTAATTGCCATTTTTAGCATTATTTGCGTTGAGATGTTTGATGTCTCAAATTTGATTTGTCAGTTAAAGACTGCACAAGAACGGTTTGCTCAGCTGTGGTTCCGCGATCCCAAGGGAAAGCATGTTTTTGATGAAAAATAAAATAAGTTGTTTAAATCCGTTTCGTTTGCGCCTCCTGCGTCTTTCGCGTCCTCTTGCGTTGAAGCAGTTAAAAAGGTGTGCGGTTATTTCGGGGCTTGGTCTTTAAATACTGCTAGTTGCATGTCCTGCGCGTTGCTTTTTGATACTGCTATTAGGACGTATTTGTAATCTCTGAATTTCATTTGATCGCTGATTCTAAGGTTGACGATTTTTTTGCCGCCGTCTTTGGCTAGTCCTTCAATGTTCTTGTTAATCAGATCCTCTAATGTGGTTGCAATATCTTGATCGTTGTCTGGTAGTTTGGCCGAACCGACTGCGTAGAGAACACTACCGTCATCGTTTAGCATTGCGGTTACGGTTGAGGATTTTTCAGTGCTAGAGTCTTTAATAAGAGAGTTGTCTATCTTGTCAGGCACTACAACTTCAAAGTTTTCTGCAATGATAAACTGGCATACCAACATAAAGAAAATGATTAGCAAAAAGACCACGTCAATCATTGGCGTCATATTGAATGTTGTGCTGCTATCCGATTTTTCTTTTAGTTTGTCTAGAAACATCTATACGCTCTTTGGTTTGTTTTCTTCGCCGTCAATATGTGCACTCATGGCATCAAGCACGTTCTCGCATTCAATAGCCGCTTCGCTGGCAATAGCTTCAATCTTATTCTTAAATACGCCGTGCACTGTGAGTGCTGGTATCGCAACAAGCAATCCCCAGAAAGTTGTTACTAGGGCGAGCGATAT
The DNA here is from genome assembly GCA_015493385.1 of Phycisphaerae bacterium. Taxonomy (GTDB): domain Bacteria; phylum Planctomycetota; class Phycisphaerae; order Sedimentisphaerales; family Sedimentisphaeraceae; genus S145-28. Next base: position 7,631 of record WGDE01000139.1, on the reverse strand, counting down.
TCCGCCTGCAAGCTGGTCTGGTCTTGGTTGGCCTCCAGCTTCGACAATCCCATTGAATGCTTTAATCATTCCAAACACAGTGCCAAATAGCCCGATCATTGGAGCTACATTTCCTATGATATTTAACGCATCAATTTTCCTCATTAACTCTAGCGCCTGCTCTTGAAGAGATTCGGCAACCAAAACGCGGTAGTATCCTCTTCTCTTTTCTTTCCCAACCTGATTTATAGCACGATAGATTGCGATGCTTACCATGTCTTTATTATTGGCGAGCTTTTGAGATTTGAGTATGACATTATCGCCAGACAATAGCTTTTTGATTACTCTAGCCTCGTTGGCGGGTAAGAGTTTCTTTCTTGTGATACTTATTAGGTGGTTAACTACTTGGTACACCGTCATGATACTCATAGGCAAAAGGAGTGCCCAGACTATGATGCCACCAGATAGTACAAACTGGTCTAGAAACGATTTGCTATGGTGCGATGCGTCTGAGGCTGCGAAACAACTCTGGCTTGTCGCTATCAGTATTGATAGAATTATCAATGGTCTTATTCTACTTTGGTATTTATTTATATTGTTCAATTTAGTTTGCCTTCCCTGAAAAATAAGTAAATTCACCACCACTAGCCTGCGCTAAACGCTCGAGCATTTCTTTATCTCTATCGTTAGTCCAAAAGCCAATTGTGTGTATTTTTGTCTTTGGAGATTCTCTAAGCCTAAACCTATTAACTTCAAGAGTGAAATCTTCGTTTTCATCGCTCGAGAAATCAAACCCATCTGTCAAAAAATATATCACGTCTGCGTGAGCTCCGCTACTATCTTTTAAGCTAATCGCTCGTTTTATTGCCTCTAACGCATTGGGAGCCCCAAATGGCCTTGGGCATTTATCGATTCTTCTAATTGCCTTTTTCACATTACTCGGTGTTGCCCTTAGAAGTTCTCCGTCTCCAATCTCTATAAGTCCGGTGCCGCGAAACATAATGACATAAAAAAAGTTGTCTGGATTTAATACCGAAATCGAAGACTTAAGCTGGTTGCGCACTTCTTTGAAGAGCCCTAGCATACTTCCCGAACAATCAACAACAAAGCACACCTTGTGCATCGATGTCTGGTTTCCAAAGAATTCGATATTGCTAGTAGCCGCGTTTTGTAGTTCTATAGATTCTTTTTCTTTAGAGATATCCTTTGCGAGGTTTACGTCAACTTTATTGTTGGCGATCTCAACTTTCTTTTTTTTAAGTTCTTTTAGTCTTTGCTCGCGCAGCTTAGATATTTTTTCTTTTATCTTTGGTTTTGGGATTATGTGCGGTTTCTCTAGCTGCTTGCGCAGCTTGGCTATTGTGGCGTGCGGTGTCGTGTATTCTCTCGTAGAGACTTTTCCCTTAGAGAATGTTGCCACTGCAAAAATACTCAATATTAAAATATGCAGAAATATTGAGATGCCAAGTGAGCTAATTCTTAATTTTGTGTTTTCTAGCGGTTTAATCATTTTACTCAACTGAGCTGTCTTTGATCTGTATGTGCGATTTGTATGGCACCATAAGGTCGTAGACTTCGAGAATGTCTTTATTCATAAGACGCACACATCCTCTGCTACATCTGGTTCCAATACTATCAGGTTCTTTCGTTCCGTGCAGAGCAAAGCCGCGTTTGCCTACGGCATTGCCGGAGATTCCCTTTATTCCAATCCAGCGTTTGCCAAGAGGGTAGTCTGGATCTGTGGCGTCAAAGACTTTGCCTGTTTCTTGGTCGGTCCAGTTTGGAGATATTAATTTGTCGTTTTTAACTATCCATGTTCCGGTTGGAGTTTCTTTGCCAATCATTCCAATGCCAACCCTATATGACTTTACATACGTTTGCTGGAGGTAGAGGTCCATAGTGAATGTGTCTTTGTAGATAATGGCATTGAATGGACCCTTTACAACTTTGATTCTCTCGCCAGCCCTTAAATTTTCCGGGCGTAGTATGCCGTTTAGTTTTAGCAGTAGTTCCCAAGGTACATTGTATTCTTTTCCGATGGTGCTCATCAAATCGCCAGGTTTGACTTTGTAGTAGCTACATAGATTGTCGCCCGGAGCGACCTTGTCGCTGAAGAGCCATATCTGTGATAGCTCTGAGAGTTTATCCTTTATTGTTTCTCTTTGGATATTCGTCAATGGCATACGTAATGCCTCGTTGAGTTTTGTTCTTGCCGCAACAATCTTGCCATCTTGGATGTCTCTTGTGGCAGCTACCATAAGTTTCTTGGCAGCTTCGTTTTTGTCTAGCTTCTCTTGAGTGTTTAGTAGAGTTGTTTCTGCTTGTGGTATAGAGTTGGCTATCTTGGCGGTTGTCTCTCTAGCGGACGCAGCAACATCTTTAGGCTGCGCAAGCGGTTCTCTCACTACCTCTGTAGGGACAGTTTTTATAATCGTTACCGCTCTTGGTTTTTGAGGCTCGGTATTTAGTTCTCTAGTTTTAGGTTGTTCTTGAGCTGTGTTTTGAGTCTCTATTGTCTGCGGCTGCGCATCTTGGCTAGGCTCTTCTTTCCAGATCCATCTTACAGTAAAATATGCGGCGGCAATAATTATGATAGTTGTGATAAAGCGAGTTGTATTGCTTTTTCTTCTTCTACGCGATCTTGGAGTATATCTAACATTTCGCATCTTATGTAAATCTCCGTATTAGTTAATTGCCAAAGTGTTCCATCACCTTGTCTGTTACGATACAATCTATTTTCAAGTCATGCTCTTGCGTTGGTATTTCATCAACTATTTGCTCATCAAACGCAACAGCTAGTTTTATTGCTCTTAATTTTTTACAACCAAAAAACTTGTCATAATACCCGCCGCCTCTACCGAGCCGATTGCCTTTCATATCAAAGCCAAGCCCTGGCGTTACTATTAAGTCTATCTCTTTTTCGCTTGCCGCCTCTTTAGAGGCCGGCTGTTTGAGATTTTTAATGCGGCTAATTTCAAGTTCTGCGCCTAGAGAATCAATCTCAACGGCTATCATTTTCTTTTGTTGCCACAAGATTCTTGGCAGCAATACTCTTTTTGAGCTTTGCCAACAGCTCTCAATCAACGGCTCGATATCTACCTCGTATGGCATTGGCAGATACAGCATAACAACATCAGAGTTTTTAAATTCTCTGGTCTCTACTATTTTTTTGCAGATAGCATCACTCTTTTTTTTTAAATCGCTATCTGGCATACTGAACAATCTCTCGGATATTTCTTTTCTTAGCGTCTGTTTTGAAGTTAGGGCCATACTAAGATTTCCCTTTTTCTCTAGACTCAGCCTTAATCCGCTCAAGTTCCGCAAGGTGCTGCTTGATTAGCTTCTCTCTTCCAGATTCTTTTGGCATATAATACTTCGTATCAGTATCGCTTCCCAAATAATCCTGCACAACGTAGCTACCGGGATAATCGTGAGGGTATTTGTAATTAGTTCCATACCCCATCTTTTTCGCCCCCCCATAATGCGCATCTCTTATATGGTCTGGGACTTCAAGCGTTCTTCCGTTTTTAACGTCTGAGACTGCCTGCCATATTGCCTTCGCGCTTGCGTTGGATTTTGGAGCGCACGCCAGATACGTTACAGCCTGCGCAAGCGGCAGTTGAGCTTCTGGCATTCCAACATACTCTGCAACTTGGATTGCCGACGCCGCCAAAATTGTAGCCATCGGGTCGGCGTTACCAATATCTTCACTTGCGCATATCGCAACACGTCTTGCAATAAATCTTGGGTCCTCGCCCCCAGCGATTAGTCTTGCCAACCAATAAATCGCTGCGTCTGGGTCTGAGCCTCTTATACTTTTCTGAAGAGCGCTGGCTAGGTCGTAATGCGTATCGCCTGAGCCATTATAATTAATCGACTTTTTCTGAATAGACTCTTTAGCTAAGTTGATGTCAAAGATGAGCTTATCGGATAATTTCGCTCTTTTCTGGCTGAGAACTCCGACTTCTAGAGCATTGAGAGCTTTTCTTGCGTCACCATCACTCATAACGGCGATAAATTCTAGTGCTTCTTTATCGGCTTCGATGTTCATTTTTCCAAGCCCACGGTCTTTATCTTCGATGGCTCTGGCGAGAATATTGGCTATATCCTCGTTTGAGAGAGATTCGAATTTAAATGTTGTGCTTCGGCTAAGCAGCGGGGAGTTTACGCTGAAAAATGGGTTTTCTGTTGTTGCCCCGATTAGGGTGATTATGCCGTGTTCTACATCGTCGAGCAGTACGTCCTGCTGAGCTTTGTTGAACCGATGTATCTCGTCTAGAAATAGGATTGTCTTTTTTCCACTGTTTATCAGGGTGTTTTTTGCAGACGAGACAATCGAACGCACATCACTCACGCTCGCCGCTGGTGCGCTTAGATATGTGAATATTGAGTTGGAAATATTTGCCAAGACCCTCGCCAAGCTGGTTTTGCCAACGCCGGGAGGGCCGTAAAAGATTACGCTTGTGAGCTGATTCGCATCAATCATCCTGCGCAGGAGTTTGCCATCGCCAACGAAATGTTGCTGGCCAACAAAATCTTCTAGCGAGTTTGGACGCATACGTACCGCTAGAGGAGCGTTTGCAGATAGCTTCAGCTCTTCTTGCTTAGAGAATAAGTTTTTGTCGAGATAGCTCATTTGGGTGCGATTATATACTGTTTTTGTTCTACGGTAAACTATCTATTTTGTAGTGGGCTTCTATTTTGCCAAGATAAAAGAGAAGCCCCTTAAATCTAGCCTATGCAAAGGGTTGCATGTTGTGTTTTGTTTTGACATATCAAAGTCTCTAACGTATCATCATATTTCTAAATCCAAAGATAAATCCAGAGTAGAAAGGGTCGTATATATTATGGCAAAAACGAAAAAGAGCTGGGAGAAACGCCTATCTGGCGGCCCAGATGAAATGGCTATGAATTTTGTAGAATCACTTTCTTACGATGTGAGACTCTACAAATATGACATTCAAGGTTCTATCGCGCATGCTAAGATGCTCAGCGAAGAAGGGCTAATCGAAGAGGGCGAGTTTGATGTTATCAAGGCTGGCTTGCTTGAGGTGCAGGAAGATATTGAAGCGGGAAGATTAGAGTTTGATATTGTCTACGAAGATATTCACATGGCAATCGAGGCGGCTCTCGTAGAGAAAACTGGCGATATTGGCAGAAAACTCCACACAGGGCGTAGCCGAAACGATCAGGTTGCAACCGATATGCGCCTTTGGATGCGCGATGAAATAGACACTCTTGTTGCAAAGATAAAAAAACTTCAACTAGCTTTTGTTGAGCTTGCGGGTAAATATACAGACAGTTTAATGCCGGCCTATACGCACCTTCAGCGTGCGCAGCCGATTGTGATAGCGGCGTATCTATTGAGTTTTGTTGAGCAGTTTAGCCGTGATGTTAAAAGGCTTGGCAATTGCCGTGAGATTTTAAACGTCTCTCCGCTCGGTAGCGGTGCGGTTGCAGGGTCTACATTGCCGCTAAACAGACAAAGCGTAGCCGAGAAACTTGGCTTCTCTGATATTACTTACAATAGTATCGATTCTGTTTCGGATAGAGATTTCTGTGCGGAGTTTATTTTTGCCACAACGTTGGTTATGACTCACCTCTCTAAGCTTGCAGAGGATTTTATTCTCTACAGTTCTACCGAGTTTGGATTTATTAAGACGTCAGATAAATATTGCACATCTTCTAGTATGATGCCTCAGAAGCGCAACCCAGATATGCTCGAGCTTATTCGCGGCAAGAGTGGGTCTGTGTTTGGTTCGTTAACGGCGATGCTTATGATAATGAAGGCGCAGCCGTCAACCTATAACCGCGATTTGCAAGAGGATAAACTCCATATGTTCAATGCGGCGGATGTGGCTAGTAGCTGTGTCGAGATGGCAACTGGAATTGTCTCCAATACAGAGTTTAGAGTTGAGAGGATTGCTGAGAATCTTGACGATGGCTTTTTGGACGCGACCTCGCTTGCAGAATATCTTGTGAAAAAGGGAGTTCCGTTCCGTGAGGCGCATGGTATTGTTGGCGGTCTTGTTGCGCTGTGTGAAAAACGTGAGATTAAGCTTAGTGAGCTAACAATAGACGAGTTCCATGCGGCTAGTAAAGCGATAGAACAGGATGTTTTCGATAGTTTGGGTGCAGAGAATGTTGTGCGCGAATACAGCAGTACCGGCGCGGCGGGAGCTTCTCAGGCTAAAGAGAGAATTGCGTATTGGAAAAGCGAGCTTAGCTAGATGGCTTCTCAAGAGAGTGAAATTACAGATTATTTTGCCAACGCTCGGCAGCTAGACGCCAAAGATTTTCCAATCGGAATTGGCGATGATATGGCGCAGATGAATTTTGCTCCAAGCTCTGCGGCGTTGATAACGACAGATATGCTTCTTGATGGGACGCATTTTGATTCTTCTTTGCATTCGCTAGGCGAGATTGCGTATAAGTCTATGGCGGTGAATCTAAGCGACTGCGCGGCTATGGCGAGCGTTCCATTCGCTGCAGTTGTCTCGGTTGCTCTGCCACGAGGATTTAGCGGCGACGATTTAAAAGAGTTTCATTCTGGAATTCTAAAGGCAGGCGATATGTTTGGCTGTTCTCTAATTGGCGGTGATATCACAAGCTGGCAGGATGAGACTGGCCGATTAGCTGTTAATATTGCGATGCTATCAAAGAGAGGCAATAGCGATCCGGTAAAGAGGTCTACTGCGCAGGCTGGCGATATTGTGTGCGTAACGGGTGATTTGGGCGGCTCTTTGAGCGGTAGTCACCTTAGTTTTGTGCCTCGAGTTAAAGAGGCGTTGCGATTAACTGAGCTTGCAAAAATAAACAGTATGATGGATATTAGCGATGGGCTTGGAAGCGATATTAGGCATATCTGCCGATTGAGCGATGTTGGGGCTGTTTTGAATGCGCAGGCGATACCAATTTCGTCTGCGGCAAAAGCGAGTGCAAACCCTCTGGAGTCTGCGCTTTGTGATGGAGAAGATTTCGAGCTTCTATTTACCGTTAGCCCAGAAGAGTTTGAGAAGCTAGAAGAGAAATGGAATTTGCCAGTCAATATTACTGCTATCGGGAAAACCACTCGAGAAAAAGTGGTCGAGATAGTTGATATTGATGGTAATAAGAAACCTCTTGTTGCGTATGGTTATGACCATTTGCGGGGAAAAGATTAGAATGGATATTGAAGTTATAACAAACTCACCAGAGGAGACTATCGAGCTTGGCAAAAAAATAGGCTCTCAGCTAAAGGGCGGTGAGGTTATATCTCTAGTCGGTAATCTTGGTGCTGGAAAAACACACCTGATAAAGGGAATTGTTTCTTCGGTTCAAGAGGATGGCGGATGCGAAGATGATGTGAGTAGCCCTACATTCGTACTTGTTAATGAGTATCTAGGCGGAAGACTTGATCTTTACCATATTGACGCTTACAGGCTTGACACTCCCAGAGATTTTGAGCTACTTGGCTTTGACGATCTTTGCTACGAAGACTCTGTAGTTCTTATTGAGTGGGCTGATAAAGTTGAGCAGTCGTTAAAGGGAGTAGAGCTTCTGCAATTAGAATTGCATCATGAATCTCAGAATCAACGCAAGATTGTACTGCGCTGCGCAGATGGTTGTATGAAGCTCTAGCGTTAAAGTAGCTGTTTTAAGAGTATATATAT
>WGDE01000138.1 GCA_015493385.1 Phycisphaerae bacterium | reverse complement strand
GCATATATCTATTGAAGGCAACGAAAAATTGCCAGTCTCAAAGAAGCTTTTAGCTATTGTAGCAGCTTTGGTTTTATTGGCAGCGATTGTGATAGTAGCGTTTATTAAAAGAACTCGAGCTCCAAAGCAAGAAGTTAGAATTACAATAAATGCCCGCGATATAGCCAGCAAGCTTTTGGAAAAGCTTGAAGGTGAGAATCTAGTCCAAAATGGTGAGTATAAACGGTACTATCAAGATTTAAGCAATATTTTGCGATACTATATCGAATATCGTTTTGGAATAAACGCACCGGATAAAACAACAGAAGAGTTTTTTGAGAGTCTGCGCGGCGATGATATCCTTGACGCTATAACAAAATCAGAGCTTAAGGAGTTTTTGACACATTGCGACATGGTTAAATTTGCAAAGCATATTCCGTCTCTTGGCGATATGGAATCGGCTAAAAATTTAGCTTCTGAGTTTGTTGATAAGACATACGATAGTCAAAGAGATGTTGATATAACTGATGATGTTAAAATTAGAGAATTGCTTGGGTTGTAAATGAATATCTTCTATTCTCCATTATTCTTTCTTTGTTTTTTGATACTGCCAATATTGCTAATATTGTTGCACAAAATGAAGCTGCGCTCTAGCCTCAGGTTTTCGAGCTTGAGGAATTTAGGGGATTGTTATGTTTCGTGGCGTATCAAATTTTATCCGATTCTTTTGGTTTTGCGGTTTCTCTGTCTCGCTCTTTTGATAGTTGCACTCGCTAGACCACGCAAGGGTTTGAGCGTGTCTAATGTTTCTATTAACGGAGTGGCGATTAACCTCGTACTAGACCGTTCTGGAAGTATGCAGGAAGCGATGCGATATGATGGACAAAAGACAACTCGTCTTGAAGTAGCAAAGGCGGTTATTGCAGATTTCATAAAGGGAGACAATAAGAAACTAAAGGGTAGAGATAATGACTACATTGGCTTGATAAGTTTTGCCAAGTATCCAGACACAACTTGCCCACTCGTTGAGAACCATGGTGTTTTGCTAGATTTTCTGCGTCAGATTAAGCCAGCGGAGATAAAAAGTGAGAATGCAACGGCTATTGGAGAAGCGCTTGCTCTAGCCTGCGCGAGACTACATAATGCAGAGATGCAAATCCTAGAGAATAATAAAAAGCTCAATGTTGAATCCCAAAATAAAGTTAAGCCAGATTTTACGATAAAGAGTAAAGTTGTAATCCTGCTTACTGATGGAGTGAATAATGCCGGAGATATCTCCCCATTAGAAGCAGCAAAAATGGCAAAGAAATGGGGAATTAAAGTTTACACTATTGGGCTAGGTGCTGTGGCGCCGAATACCTTCTTTGGCTTTGCCCAGAGCAGTGGTCTTGATGAGCGTTTACTAGAAAGAATCGCCGCAGAGACTGGCGGCTTTTATCAGAGAGCAGTCGATGCGGATAGCCTAAGGGATATTTATGAAAAGATTGACAAGCTAGAAAAAACAGAAATTAAATCAGTCGAACATTTTAATTATTCTGAGAAGTTCCCGCCATGGGCAATAGCTGCCTTGTGGGTTCTCGGTATTGAAATGGTTTTGGCTAATACATTACTTAGAAAGAATTAATGTTTTGTAACAGTCTGGGAGATTGTTTTGGCGCAGGATAAATATCTCATATACCTTTTTATAATTTTGTTTGGTTTCATTCCACTCGTAATCTTTGCGCATTGGCGAGCGAAGAGACAGCTCGAATACTTTGCGCAGAAGGACCTGTTGGGGGTTTTGAACGCTCAATCGAGTAGGGCAAGGATGATTTTCAAGTCTGCATTGCTTATGCTTGCCTTTGCTATGATTGTGATTGCGCTTTGTAGGCCAAGATGGAATCCGCATCCAAAGACGCTCCACAGAAGCGGTAGAGATGTAGTTATCTTGCTTGATGTTTCGCGTTCTATGCTAGCAGATGATTTAGCACCAAACAGACTTGAACGTGCAAAGATGGCAATAATTGATCTTGTCGATCAACTTAATGGCGACAGAGTCGGTCTTGTCACTTTTGCAGGGTCTGCTAGCGTCAAGTGTCCTCTAACGCAGGATTATGCGTTTTTGCGCCTCGCACTTGAAGATATAAACACTAAAAGCGTAAGTGTCGGAGGAACAAACCTTGGTGATGCGATACGAAAGGCGTCTAATGAGGTGTTCGATAATAAGCTCAAGGAGTTTAAAGATCTTATCATAATAAGCGATGGCGGCGAATTGAGTCAGAGCCTTCCACTTGAAGCGGCTAAAGATGCCGCTCAAAAGGGCATTCGTATTATAGCGATAGGTCTTGGAGATAAAAATCAGGGCTCCAAAATTCCGATCAAAGATAGGTATGGCAATAAGAGTTTTTTGAAGTATAAAGGTAAAGATGTCGTAACTAAGCTAGATGATTCAATGCTTCGAAAGGTGGCACTTTCTACAGTTAATGGAAAATATATCCCTGTCGAGACCGGAGCATTTAATCTTGGCGAGATATATAATGGTTTGATTGCAAACGCAAGAAAAAAACAACAGCAAGATACTACAACCATGCAATACGATGAGGGATTCCAGTTTTTTATAGCAGCGGCATTTATTTTGTTGGTTATGGAAATGTTAACCTCTCAGAGAAAGAGTAACTCGGATAGTTAGGCTACACTAGAACTTTCTAATTAAAGAAATTCCTATGAAAAAGATGACAATTAAAATATTAATACTATCATTTGCGGTAGCGTGTGCTACGTTTGTTCAGACTGCTAACGCCAAGAGTGTTGCGTCAATAGCAAGAGAGGCTGATAAACTCTACAAAAGTGATAAATATGACGAAGCTCTAAAGTTGTATTCAGAGGCTCTCAAGCTTAGTCCAGACAATCCTGTATTGTTGCATAATCAGGCTAATGCGTACTACAAGCTTGGAAAATACCAAGAGGCGATTGATGGCTATATGAGAGCTTCTGCCAAGAGCAAGGATAATAGTCTCACTGCCAAGAGTAAATTTAACCTTGCTAGTGCGCAACTTAAAGAGGCGTTTGCAAAGCAGAAGAATCCTGATGAAGCTATGCCGATGGTTAAAGATGCTATTTCTAACTGGCAAAGCGCTGAGGACCTTGGCGAGAGCATAGATAAGGTTGGTCCTGCGATAGAGCTATCTAGAGAGTTTGAGAAGAAGCTATTAGAAGAGAAAAAGCAACAACAGAAGCAACAAGAAAAACAGCAAAAGAACGATAACAAAGACAACAAAAATAAAGATAAGAAACAACAACAGCTGAAGAAAAACGACAAAGACAAGAAGAATAAAAGCAAGAAAAAACAAGACCAGCAGAACAAGAATAAGCAAGATAAGCAAAACAATCAAAATAAGAAGAATCAGAACAAAAATCAGCAAAATCAAAAGAAAAAATCTCAAAAAGATAAGCAAGATAAGCCTTCTGAGCAAAAGAAGGCTAAACAACAGCGGCAAAACTCTGAGCAGAAGAAGCATGATTCAAAGCATAAAGTTGGCGCAGATGATAGAAGCGAGGTTAATAAAACTAAAGACAAGAAACAAGCTGATAAGATAGCGAAACAAATTATAGACAAGGAAAAGGAAAATAAGAAGAAAAGAGTTATTTTGAGAATCCCTTATCGAACGGTTGAAAAAGACTGGTAAGAAATGAGGTCCTAAATTGTTACTGATTAAAAGAAATTATCTACTATTTGCTGTTATCGCACTATCTATTTTCCTCTGCACGGCGCAGGCAGATATTAAAGTTTATGCACTTGTAGATAACTCCAAAGATATTTATGAGAACAGCAGGTTTGATTATAACATCATTATAGATGGTGACGATAAGACTGCGCAGGTTGATATTACTCCTCTTGAAAAATTTGACCCCCAAGGGCCAAGTGAACGCAATCTATCTCAAAAATCGATAAGCATTATCAATGGTAGAAAGAGCGTTAATGAGGTTAAACGTTTTATAATGACCTACAGTATTGTTGCCCCAAAGGTTGGTTATTACGATATTGATCCGGTCAAAGTTACTATTGATGGCAAAGAATATACCACTAACGCTGTTACATTTTCTGTTGTGAAGGCTGCATCAACAGATAAAATGGATATTGAGATGAGCCTCTCTAAGTCGAAATGTTATGTTGGCGAGCCAGTTATTCTGAGAGTTAGCTGGTATATTCGCTATAGTATTGCGCAGGCAATCGGCGATTATGGATTTAGTGTTCCAATATTTAAGAATCCAGATATCCTCTTGGACAATCTAAATGACCAGAGTTCTGCTTCTGGAGTATCAATGGTTAGCGGTACCAAAGTTACTATTAAACAGAGGCGGATTAAACATAAAGGGTTTAATTGCTTTGAAGTTTTCTTTGATAAAGTCGTTATACCAACTGCGTCAGGCAAATTTGAGCTTGCCCCAAGCACGGTCTCGGCTCAGATTGCAGTTGGAAGCTCAAGATCAAGCAATTCTTTTTTCAGTGATATATTTGATCAAAAAGAATATAAGACTTTTTCTGCTACTTCCAACTCTCTTGTTCTGGAAGTATCGCCTTTACCAAATAATGGCAAATCGTCTAACGATACAAAATTGGTTGGCAAATATTCTGTAAGTGCGACTGCTACACCTGACAAGGTTAAGGTTGGCGATCCTATTGAGTTAAAGGTTGTTGTTAGTGGAGATTATCTCAAGCCGGTTGATTGGTCAGATCTTATCTTTCCGGCAGATTTTGAGAAAGATTTTATAGTCTCTAAACAGAAGCAATCAGCGAAGATTGAAGATGGCAAAAAAGTCTTTACGCAAACAATAAGGGCAAGAAGCGACTCTGTTGACAAGATACCTACTATATCTATAAACTATTTCGATGTTTCAAGTGGCAAATACGACACTGCAAAGAGCGACCCTATTAATATAGTAGTTTCTCCTAATAAGATGCTCACCCTTGCAGATGTTGAAGGTCTTGACGGCAATGTCACAAGTGCGTCAAAGAAAATAACATCTGAAGCTGATGGCATAAAGGCTAACCTTGAGAGCCATCGCCTCTTGGTGGATCAGAGTTTCTCTCTTAAAGAGTTAGCCCTATCTAGCGTTAATTTAACGCTCTGGGTGATAACAATCCTAATGCTAGTTGTCAGCTTGGTTGTTAGGTTTATACGCAATGATGACCCTGCCAAGAAGATTCTCAAAAGACAAAAACAAGCAGCTAACAAGGCGATACGAAAAATTAAATCGATTGATGAGATAAACTCACAAGAGGCAAAGACTACTCTTGCCGAAGCGATGATTGGTTACATCGCCGATAGGTTCAATCGCAGAGAAGGTTCCGTTACTAGCCATGATTGTTATGAGCTGATTGAGAAGGTTCTTGACGGTGATGATGCGTCTAAATATTCATCTATTATTGAGAATTCTCAAGCTAGCATTTATAGCTCTCTAAAAGCAGAGTATGATACTAAGTGGGCTAATGTTGCCATTGAGATTATCAAGAAAATTGAAGAGGAACTCAAATGATAGGAAAATATAGAGTATCATTGATATTGATAAGTTTATGCTGTTGCACTCTATTAGCGGCGCAGCAAAAGCAAAGTAGAGATTTCTATTCCGATATCGTAGCGTCAAACGAGATTTTTAATAAAGCATTGCTTGAAGAAAATAAATCTAAGGCTAAAGAGCTTTATTCTCAGGCTGCAGATCGTTATGAGAAAATAATATCAGATAGCGGGATTCAGAATTCAGGACTCTATTACAATCTAGGCAACTGCTATCTGCGCGAAGGCAATATCGGTAAGGCGATATTAAACTATCGCAGAGCAATGAAGCTTGACGACTCTAACTATGATTTGCGTCAAAATCTAAATGTGGCTAGAAGTCGCCGTGTTGATAAGATTGAGATTAACACACAGGAAAAAATTGCGCATAGAATTTTCTTCTGGCATTACCTCCTATCTACAAAGGTTAAATTTATAGTAGCTTCATCTGCTGCGTTATTATTTCTTTGGGTCTTAATATTCTCCATCTTAGGCGCTAGAGTCCCAGCAGCTTTGCCACTATCCTTGGTTCTTGTGGTTGTATTTTCAGCTTTTGCAGCGTCTGTCTTGGTTGATAGATATATTGACAAGAATGTTAAATACGGCGTTATTATCGCAGATTCAACAGTGGCTAGACAGGGCGATGGAAAAAACTACGATAAGAGCTTCAAAGAGCCTTTGCACAGTGGTGTTGAGTTTAAAGTTCTAGAGCAAAGAAGGAATTGGTGGCATATTGAGTTGACAAATTCTAAAGATACATGGATTCCCTCTGATGCGGCAGAGGTGATTTAGCGGTTTATATTGCCAATATCAATAACAGTGATAGGCTAAGATATATTGTAACACTAATAGAATCGTTGGCAGTTGTTACGAGTGGCCCTGAGCTTATTGCAGGGTCTATTCCAACTTTTCTAAAGAAGAAGGGTAAAAGCAAGCCAAGCGAAGTTGCTACCATAATTGATGAGAACATTGCAATTGTAAATGCAATTGCAACTCGCAGCGTCAATGTGGAATCAATAGTTTGAGAATGCGAAAGATTCAATTTTTGCAAAATTGTGCAAATTGTCCCTCCAATGATTCCGCAGCTCACTGCAACTAGAAGTGCAACTCGTGCTTCTCTGATAAACACCTGCTTCATTCTACCAGCAGCTAGGTGGCCCGTTGCAAGCCCGCAGACAACGATAGCAGACGTTTGCAACCCTGCGTTTCCGCTTATTGCAGCAATCATTGGTACAAAGGCGATAACTAACGCGTATATCTGCATAGAATCCTGATGCATAAAGACATTCTTAAACAGTATCATAACCAATGCTGTGATACCCGTCCCAAGCAGGCATGGTATCAGCCATGTCATGCGAATTCTAGCGGCATGCACAATACTAGTTTTATCGAGCTCATCGGCGTCTGTTCCTGCCATTACGTAAATGTCTTCAGCAGCTTCTTCTTCTGCGACCTCAATAATTCTATCAGCGGTAATTCTACCAACGAGTTTATTATTTTCATCTAATACAGGCGCTACGATGAGATCGTTTTTACTAAAGAGGTTTCTGACTTCTTCTTGATCTGCATCGACGCTAACGTATATTGTGTCTGATTCTAGAATATCTCCCATACGTGTTTGTGGGCTTGAAGTTAGTAGCGAGCGTATTCTGGTATCACCGAGGAAAGTTCCGTTATCATCTGTTATGTATATTGAGAAGAAGTCCTCGTCTATCTCCTGTTCTCGTATTTGATCAATAACCTGAGCAACTGTTTCGTCTGCTTTGGCTGAAACTAAGACCGGATCCATAATGCCACCGGCAGAATCTTCCGAGTAGCTCATCAGGTCTTTAATCTGCGCAGACTCTTCTGGCTCCATTTCAGAGAGATATTCCTCACTCTCTTCCTCTGGAAGCTCACCAAGAATATCTGCGGCATCATCTGGGTCTAGCTCATTAATAATATCTTTTAGAGCGTTATCCTCGAGTAGGTCAAATAGAGATGATCTAGTAGCCTCGTCAACTTTTTCTAGAACTTCAGCGGCAGTTGGCTTATCGAGCAACCTCATCAGTGTGATGCGGTCTTCAATACCAACAAACTCAACAATCTCGGCAATATCACTACTGCGCAGAGTGCTTAATATGTCTTGGAGACTTTTGTTTTGCTTTTTCTCGAGTAGAGAGAGTATCTCTTTGATAATGATTTGGTTGTCTCTATCCATAATAACCCCATACGTTTATATTGAGCTGCACTTTATTGTTGAATTCAATAGAATATTTTATTTGCGGCTAATTGGCAAGCACTTACTTTTCATTTTGCTAGGGCTTAGCTTTAACCTCCACTACGTAAAGGTTGCTCAAGAGTTAAAGACTAAAAATCGAGATTAAATAATACTTTACGACCTTGTTGGTTTCGTGTAAAATCCGGCGTCGTTATAAAACTAGACTCAGGTACGTACAGAGGTGAAAATGCGTAAAATCAACACTCTTATACTAGTTCTTTTGTTGTCAATGGCTACTGGCAGTGTATTCGCTGCGCCAAAACCAACTTTAGCTTCAAACCCTAAACTGTGGACTTTGTCTACAAAATTTGAGCATCCTCGCCAGATATCGGTACAATTGCCAGGTTATGATAAGCCAATGAGATATTGGTACATAATCTTAACCATTACAAACCTAAGCAATCATGATGTACAGTTTTATCCAGAAGTCGAGCTTCTCACGGACACATTTAAGCCGGTTGTTGCGGGTAAGCTAGTAACTAAGTTTGTTTACGATAAGATAAAAGTGATGAATCAAGGTTCTTATCCTTTCTTAGAATCGCTAGATGAGGTGAAGAATTTTGTTCTCCAAGGTAAAGACAACACTGTCAATATTGCGGTGATACTACCAGACTTCGATTTTAACGCTAAGAATGTTAAGGTTTTTATTGCAGGTTTGAGCAACGAAACAGTTGCAGTTGATAATCCAGTAAAGAAAGACGCTGCTGGTAAGCCAGTTAAAGTATTACTTAGAAAGACTCTCGAACTTGACTATGCAATACCAGGTGACTGCGCAAATAGACCACTCCAGTCACTTGTCTACAAGGGTAAAAAATGGGTCTTGCGTTAGTTGTATCATACTTTAGGGGTATATGATGATTGTAGATTGTCATACACATATCAATCTAGATGAAGATTTTGATTTAGACAGTTTCGAACAGGCGAGTGCTAAGGTTTCTAATGCGTTCGTTTTGGCGTCTGCATGCGATAATAATAATGCAGCAAATAAAATTGTTGCAAAGTATGCTAGCGAAAATTCTAAGATAGTGCCTTTTGGTGTTTTCAATCCTATAGTGGACGACTTAGATAGCCTCAGGGATTTTAGGCAAAACAACCTCTGTGGTGTTGTAATCTATTGTAGTGATTTTAATATGCACCCAGCTCACAGCAGGGCTATGGAGGCATACAAAATTGCATTGGACCTCCAGATCCCAGTATTCTTCCATAATACAGCATCAACTCCAGAGGCAACGCTTGACTATGCGCAGCCATATCTGATTGATGAGATTGCAAGGAAGTTTCCTGAGCTCAAGATGGTAGTGGCAGAGATGGGCTATCCTTTCCGTGAGCAAACATTGGCTCTTATCAAGAAAAACCCTAATGTCTACGCCTGTTTGCGTGTGAGCTCAAATTTTACGTTCAGACTCTATCATGATGTAACAGCAGCGTATGAAGCATCAGTGCTTGACAAGCTGTTTTTTGGTAGTGGTTACCCTCAAGGTCAGATCAATGAAAGTGTTGAATCCTTGCTTGGCTTTAACAGAACATTTTCCGACACACAACTTTGCTCTGTGCCACTAGCTCAGCTTAGAGATATTGTAGAGAGGGATGCTTTAGAAATTTTAGGTATAACTCAATAAAATTGGATTTGGAGTAGTCTCAATGGCGCAGCTTTTAGAGAATCAACGTGAAACTTGGGGCACTAGAAGTGGTTTTGTATTGGCGGCAGTTGGTTCGGCGGTAGGTCTTGGAAATCTTTGGAGCTTTCCGTACAAAATTTATAGCTGCGGTGGCGGGGCTTTTCTAGTTCCTTACATAGTTGCGATTTTCCTTGTTGGAATTCCACTCTTAACACTCGAGTTTAGTCTTGGTCATTTTACTCAAAAAGCAGCGCCTAGCGCTTATCAAAAATGTAACAGAAAGCTCGAATTCATAGGCTGGTGGACTATAATTCTAGGCTTTATCATCATTACCTACTACCCAGTAATACTTGGCTATTGCCTTTCATTCTTCTGGATAAGCCTCAAGGGAATCTTTACCGGCGGCGTTTTGCCTTGGGCAGGTCAGGGCGTAGACGGAGTCGCAAACGCACACAACTTCTTCTTCAAAGATTATCTCAATATGCACGATAGTTTTGCGTTTGGGCAGTTTCAATGGCAACTCTTCTGGCCATTGCTTATCGCGTGGATATTGATGTATCTTTGTATCTTCAAAGGCGTAAGGGCGGTTGATAAAATTGTGTGGTTAACGGTGCCTATTCCATGGCTGATGCTTATCATTCTTACCGTTCGAGGTTTGACTCTTGAGGGAAGCACTCAAGGGCTGGCTTATTATCTCACCCCAGATTGGTCGAGATTGCTAGAGCCCAAAATATGGTGCATTGCTTTTGGGCAGGCTTTCTTTTCAATGAGCCTAGCTTTTGGTGTTATGATAACTTATGCGAGTTTTCTCCATAGAAAAAGTGACATAAACAACAATGCTACAATTATAGGCATCTCAGACTTTGCAACAAGTTTCATTGCAGGCATTGCAGTGTTTGCAATACTTGGGGCAATGGCGTTTGCGACCACAGCGGCTGGGCATCCAGTTGGAATAGAAAATGTGACCCAGAGCGGGCCCTCGTTGGCGTTTGTTGCGTTTCCGTATGCATTGGCGCAGTTGCCATATTCCGCTTGGTTTAGTGCGGTATTTTTCTTTGCACTCATAACTTTGGGAATAGATTCTGCGTTCTCGATTACCGAGTCTGTTTTGGCATCAATAGTTGATAAAACTGGTTGGCGCCGCAGTGTTGTTCTTGTTGTTATGAGTATTGTTGGTCTATGCAGCGGTCTGGTGTATGTAACGCAGGGAGGTCTGAATTGGCTTGGTCTCATTGATGGTATGATTAATGGGGCGTGGGGCATTGCACTACTAGGGCTTCTTGAATGTCTGGCACTTGGTTGGATTTTCCAACTTGAGAAATTGCGGTTACATGCAAACTCTAGAAGTGATTTCCAGATTGGGCGATGGTGGAATATTCTTGTCAGAACGGTTATACCGGTTTTGCTTGGAACGCTCTTTTTCTGGAAACTCTATGATGATCTTATTATGAAAGAATTTATGATTGTCAACGAAGAGGGCAAACTTGTATTTGAAAATCTAATCGGATATTGCGTTGCAGTGTTTGCGCCACTACTATTGTCTGTGATTATTGCAGCGACAACTAAAAATAAGCAAGCGCAGCCTGCCGCGTCTATCGAGACAACATCTAATGATGAAAAATCTTATGATAAGGCAGGCGTCTGGTCTATTGTTTTAGTTCTTCTCAGCGTTGCCATATTACTTAAAAAGTTCTACGGTTCTGATGCAAGCCATAGCACAACGTATTTTGTGGTCGCCTCGGTTCTTGGTGGATTTGCTTTGATATTTACTAATATTGCGCATTATAAAGCGGATAAAAAGGTTATCAAAGCGAGCTTATCTTCCTCAATCGCTGGTATAGGTAGCGTCTTTCTAATGAGCTTTTTAATTACGGCATACCTAGTTAAAATGTCTAAATCAGCAAAAAAAGTCGATATGCCAGTTATTACAGATATGACAGGAGTTTCGTATGTAATATTGGCTTTTGTGTTCTTTGTCATAATTGCAGGTCTAGGCTGGTGTTTCTATAAAGCAGTTGATAAGGTTCATGACATCGCGCACCCGAAAAGGGTTCACGACATCGCGAACCATATGTTTTTTCAGGCCTCCTAGAATGGCCCGACAATTTATTAAATTTACTTATTATATTTCAAATAAACATCTTATTTTATACACGCTTTCAATGAGTTCTGTAAGCAAATTCAGCGATTTGCACACAGTCCCTGTACACTTGCAGCGATTCCTTTTTAACATCAACAGTTGCCTTAACATACTCAAATTTCACCTCACCCGGCATAGCGAATTTCTCGCCAAACATGTCCAGTGTCAGGTCGCTGCGTATAAAACGCATCACATGATACTTGCCCTTTCGAGGCTTTGTGATCTTCGGATCAGCGTTGCCCACAGGAAACTTCAGTTTCACAGGATTATCCGCCAGAACACTCAATGGTGTTTTGCCGCTAAGAGCAGAATAACGCCACTTACTATTATGGCGGTTTTCAAAGCTAAAACTCTGTTCGTACAGTTGTTCTTCACTTGTCATAGTGATCTTCGAAAAAAACATTTTATTCCAGTAGTCATTGAATTTTTCAACAATGCCATTTCGCCATGGTTCCCGAACAGGAATAAACACTGGCTGAACTCCCTGGCCTAGGCACAACCGAATAACCTGCCCCATATTCCGCGGATATCTTCGACTGCCTATAAACTCCAAAGCATTGTCAAACTGGGCGTAACGCGGTATTCCAAGGCGTTTCCAAATATCCCAAATCATCAGATGGACATCTTTCCGATGATTTTTCGGTTCTATCGCACAGCGCATGCTAGCCAGATCAATCGCATGCAAACTGTAAAACTTAACCGGCCCTTGCAAATAACAAGGACCTACAAAATCAAATTGCTGAACGTCATTTACTCGTTTTGCCTCAATCGCAGGGTACTTTTTCCCCTTGGGCTTATAAGGCCCTTTTTTTCTGCTGACCAAGCCATGCCGGTTCAGAATTCGCTTTACCGTACTCTCGGACGGCAGCGGACTAATGCCATCATCTTCCAATTGCCAACAAATCGCCTGGTGTCCGCAAAACAGCGACTGATTCTTAAGCTTATTTCTCGTCAGGCAGACAATATTTTCAATGTCTGCAGCCGTCTTATTCGGCGAAGCCAAAGGCTGCCTGCTATGCTCTTTAAACCACTCATTACTGCCAGCTTCGAAGCGTTTGAGCCACTTAAAGAACCAGCTTTTACCGTAACCAAGAGAGGTGTAAATGCTCTTGGGCGACTCACCACGCAAATATCGTTCAATTGCCAGAACCCTGGCTCGTTCTTTACTTTTCAACATAGGTCCTTTCGCGTTAAAAGAACCTATTATAACTATATAAATTCAAAGATGGTTCGCGATGTCGTGAACCCTATCTGGGTGCGCGATGTCATGAACCTTATCAAGCAGTCTCTAGTGATAAATCTGCTCAAACATTGCAAGTTAGCAACGAAGTGTAATGGAGGTTGATAAATTAAATATCTTTGGTTAATAATCTTCACCTTTTCTCTAATTATCTCAGGTATCAATCCAGAAGATATGTTTACTTGGTTTCTTGAGGTTGCGCCAGCAATTATAGTGGCGTCGGTTTTAATATTTACACACAAATCATTTCCTCTCACGACTCTTGCGTATATTCTGATTCTCATTCATTGCATAATACTAATGATTGGCGGTCATTATACCTATGCGCATGTTCCACTATTCGATAGCCTCTCAGAGTTAGTCGGTTCGTCACGAAATAATTACGACAAGCTTGGACATTTTATGCAGGGATTTGTTCCTGCCCTTGTAATCAGAGAGGTTATTATAAGAAAAAATATAATATCTCTAGCTAGATGGCGTAGTTTTTTTATTGTGGCAACTTGCTTAGGTTTTAGTGCATTCTATGAGTTAGTTGAATGGTGGGTTGCGATACTAACAGGTGAAAATGCGCAGGCGTTTTTAGGTACGCAGGGGTATATCTGGGACACTCAATCGGATATGGCTTTTGCGCTTATTGGCGCAGTTGCAAGTCTGGTTCTATTAAGCTCTCTCCACGATAAAGAGCTTTCTCGCTTAGGGATAGATATTTAATTACATGAACGCTAAGGTCGCTGTTTTTTTCATAAGATCATGAAGTTCATGAAGAGGGGCGATTTCCTGGGAGCGCGGAGCCCCAGCTCCGCATAACGTTCAACATAGTCTCAACTGCCAAGTTTAATTTGAGACTACAAACATCTAAACGCTAATGACGCTAGATAAAGAAAACATTATATCATATTGTTGGGTGGCCTACATATTATCTCTTGCGTTCTCTCGCGTTAAAGCAGTTAAAAGGTGTGGGCTTTCAAGTCTCAAGCGTTAAGCGACCTCTATAAGCGATTCCAAACTCAACCGCAGTGAGGCTTGTACGTCATGTCTAATCGCGGTAAAACTTGGGACAGGTACAACCGGTCTTCGACCGAACATACCAGTCCCAGTTTTACTGGCCACCTTCAATCAGAAGAACTTTATTTTTGCCCGTTCTTTTGGCTTCAAGAAGTGCGTTATCTGCGGCAGTGAAGAGCTCTCCAACTGTATTGCCATCTACTGGGAATGTAGCAAGCCCGCCGCTGACGGCGAGAGTTCCGTTTCCTCGTTTTCCAAGAACGCTAAACTCAGCAGTATTGAGCTCTGCTAAATATCTATTGGCGATATCGATTGGTTCTTTTGGGTGGTGAGATTCAACGGAACGTCGCTCATCTGTGCTTGAGACATTCTCATTTATATTATCCCAAAATACCACGGCAAACTCATCGCCTCCAATTCTGGCTACAACATCTTGCGGTCTGCAGCATTTCCTCATTAGTCTTGCGGCTTCAGCTAAGATTTTGTCTCCAACTTGATGTCCATAGGTGTCGTTGTAATGTTTGAAGTTGTCTATATCGAAAATTAAAACAGTAACCTGCATATTCTCTTTTGCTGCGCGAGCAATTATCTGCCGTAAGAACTCTCGTATATATCTGCGGTTTTTGACTTTAGTAAGGTCGTCTTCTGTTGCAAGCTTCTCTAGCATACGTATATGGGCATCTTTATTTTCAGTCGAATTGCTCGCTAACTCTTTAAGGCTCTCATCTCCAGAGAGGATTGCCTTGAATTCGTCAGGGTGTAACGGCAAAACGTAGTATTCGCAGTTAAGATGCTCAAGACACTTTGCACCTACAATGCGCAGAGCTAGTGGCTCTTCATACATATGCGCCAGTATTATTATTCTGATATTTGTATTTTGCTCGTATATTTTGAGCAAAATAGACTCGGCGTCTCTTGGGCATTGAGCGATTGATATGACAAGAATATCTACGGTCTTTGGGAAATTATCCGTGTCTAAGCGATTTAGTGATTCTAAATGGAAGAAGTTGCCCTCTGCCGTGAAGTCGCTTGATTTTGGCAACAGATTAAGCTCGCCAACATACAATAGAGTCTTTTTGTCCATGTCAATACCGTCCTCATCAGATTATTTTAATGAATGCTAATGGTAGCCCTTAATTATAACCGCTACCTAGTAATAATGTCAAAAGGGCTTTTAGCACTTTTTTTATGTTAGTGGGATTATTCTATTTGCACACGGCAATATCCATTCAAAACTTGCCTATGGGTGCGTTTTGTAGTAACCTAACCGGGTTGGCAAACTTAAAGCAGTAACAAACTTATATCATGGTGCAACAATTAAAGCGAAATACAATAATATATTGATAATTAAACCATCAGCCATAGGAGATATTGTTATGGCTCTGCCGGCTCTACATGCGATTAGAGAGGCGTATCCAGAGGCTAAGATTTCTTGGCTTGTACGCAAGGAATATGCTGGTTTAATCAATGGTCACAAAGATTTAAATGAGTTGGTAATATTTGACCGCAAATTATTCGGTAAGTTTTATTCATTTTCGGCCATACGGGCAATTATTGCTTTTCTGAAAGGGCTTAAACGCTCAAAATATGATTTAGTGATTGATTTTCAAGGGCTCCTAAGAACGGGACTATTCACTTGGTTTACCAGAGCTCCCAAACGTGTTGGTAGGCTAGATGCTAGAGAGGGTGCAGGGCTCTTTTACACAGATAAAATCGAAGAATCGAGAGATTCTATACATGTTATAGATCACTATTTGCATATGGTTAATATGATAACAGAGCGAAAGGGTGAGTTCTCGTTTGCACTTGGAGCTGATGCGCAGTCTCTAAGGGAGGTTAGAGACATCTTTACACAAGAAAATATTGATACCCAAAACTATGCTGTGCTTATTCCTGCTGCTAGTGTGGTTTCAAAATGCTGGCCTAGCGTAAATTATTCTAAGCTTGCAAATTTCCTCAGTACAAAATATTCTATGGATGTGGTGCTTGTCGGTAGTAGCCAAGAGAGAGAATCTCTAGATGTTATTTGTAAGAACACAGATGCTAATGTTGTGAATCTTGCGGGTAAAACAAATCTTTCTCAGTTGGTAGAACTTCTGAAGAACGCCAGGATTGTAATTAGCAACGACACTGGCCCTGGCCAGATTGCTCAGGCTAGTGGCGCAAAGACACTCTTAATTTTTGGCTATACCAACCCAAAGAGATTTGGCGTCTACGGTAAACCCGAGAGGAATATTTGCATAGACTATGATAAACGAAGCTCAAAAGTGAGAGATTTTGATCCATCTTACTCAATTGAAAATGTGTCTGTTGATTCCGTGGAATCGCAGGTTGAGAAAGTATTAAAGTAAATTTGTTTTTTTAACATAGCTTAAGGAAAAGCATGTTTTTAGTGACTAGATTAAAACAAAACTTCAGACCATTGATTCGCTATCTGAAGTTCAAGATTCTCCATATAGACGATTCTCCAAAGAGTATTGCTAGAGGTGTTTCGGTCGGGCTATTTGTTGCCTGGACGCCTTTTCTTGGTTTTCATATTCTCATCTCACTATTGTTGGCATCAATTTTTAAGGCCAATAAGGTTGCAGCGGTGTTGCTTGTGTGGATTAGCAATGCAGCAACACTGCTAATAATTTATTATCCCGGTTATTTGCTTGGCAGTTTTATACTTTCGCTTTTTAGACCTGAGAGGCAATATTCTCTTGAACAAATTAAAAAATCGTTTGCTCAAATATCAGACTCAGGTTCTATCTTGTCAGATATATTTACGGTCGAGTTCTGGAGAAATTTTTCGCATTTCTTCATTAAAATAGGCCTTGAATTGACGGTAGGAGGGTGTCTGATTGGCTTGATGATGGCGATTATTGGCTATTTTGTCACCTATAAGATGATTTTATGGCATCGTCAGGGAAGGCCTCACCGCCGTTACCGCAAGCATCAATAGCTACAATTATGGCATTGTTTATAGAAAAATGCTTTTGCTCCATATGCTTATTCGAAAGCCAAAAACAATACTTGAAATAACGCATTGTCTCTGTAGAATGTTACGATATTGCTTTTATTTATTTAATTATATCTTGGGTGTGTGGAGTTTAGAGCTTGGAAAGAATAAAAGATTTGATGGCGCAGGATCGCCCCTTAAAGTGGCTTTTTTATGGTGACAGCATAACCCATGGGGCTGTCCACACTTTCGGTTGGCGCGATTATACACAGCTTTTCACTGAGCGAATAAGAGCTGAGCTTGGTAGAAATATGGATGTTGTTATAAATACAGCCATTAGCGGGCATAACACAGAAAATCTCATAGATGGTTTTGACTGGCGTGTTAAGCAGTTTGCGCCGGATGTTGTATTCTTAATGATTGGAATGAACGACTGTAGTGACGACCTAAAAGAGCTTACGGTCGAAAAATTTGGAGAGAATCTCAAGAGTTTGTGTGATTCTTGCCAGAAACTAGGTAGTATCGTTGTATTACAGACAACATCTGCGATTTTACCAAATACAGCTCCTGATAGAATTGACAACTTGCCACTATACATGCAGAAGGTGCGTGATGTGGCAAAGCAAGAGAGGCTTTTACTTGTCGACCATACTAAATATTGGGACGAAAATACAGATAAGCATTACCATTGGATGGCTAATGAATTTCATCCTAATCAATATGGGCATAGGGTTTTTGTGCAGGAGTTGCTTAAAACAATAGGTTTGTTTGACCCAGACAGCAGTGTTTGTCGGCTTTTTGTACCGTAGGTTTGTCTTAATAGATAGATTAACTCAATAACAGAGAGGATTTAAAATATGTTTAAAAGTGCATTGAAAACGGCAGTATTTGCATTGTTTGCGGTAGGATTGGTTTCATGTTCTGCCAATAATGCGGCAAAAAACGATTCTTTTGATGTGGTAAAAAAAGATGCCGAAAAGCCTGTCGCAAAAGAATACACGATAAAAAGGGCTACCGGCAAAGTTGAGCTCACTACCGACTGGAATGCAGGGCAATGGGCAAGGGCTAATGTTCTAAGGCTCGGCTACTATATGGGGAAAAAGCCTGAGCATATTCCAAGAGTGCAAGCTAAGATGCTCTATGACAACGACTACATATACGTCTTCTTCAAATCTAATGACCAATACGTCCGCTCGGTTGCAACAAAGTATCATGGTAAGGTGTGGGAAGATAGCTGCGCAGAGTTCTTTTTCAATCCAAACTACGACATCGACAATGTGTTTATGAACCTAGAGATGAACTGCGGCGGCACGTTCCTATTTTGCTATCATGATGAGACAAAAAAGACTGAGCGTTATGTAGATATTGATGACTGCAAGAAGATTGAAGTTGTGCACTCTATGCCTTCGGTTGTAGACCCAGAAATAACCGAGCCAACAACTTGGACGCTTTGCTATAAGGTTCCATTTGATGTGATTGGCAAGTACAGTGATATGGTTAGGCCAAAATCTGGAGTAAAATGGAAAGCTAACCTGTACAACTGTGCGGACAAGACTTCTCACCCGCATTGGCTAACTTGGTCGTATGTTGATAATCCTTTCCCAAGTTTCCATCTGCCAGCATATTTTGGTGTTTTAAATTTTGAGTAATACATTCTTTAATAAATTTAAGTAACTAGCGGCTTTTAATGAGTTGGTCTCTATATAATTGAAAGATTAATTAACAAGGAAGTAAGATGGGAAAAGGTAAAAAGGTTTGGGTCTTCCCAGACGGGGATATTCCTCCACATGGCGGTAGTGAACCGCACGGTCATGAATCACTAGTAATTCTAAACACAAACAATCAAGATGTAGAGATTGAGTTTGAAATCTACTATGATGATAAAGAGCCAGTCTTTGGTCTCAAAGATATTGTCAAGGCACAGAGAGTGCGTTGTTTTAGAATGGATGAACCGCTAACAGATGCAGGCTACCAAGTTTCTTTTGGTCAGTATGCCTTGGTTATAAAAAGTACGTTGCCTGTTGTTGCACAGATAGGCAGAATGGATGTGAGACAACCAAATTTAGCCTATTACACAGTAATGGGATATGGTTGCGAATAAAGAAAATACAGGAGAATAAAAAATGAGTCGTGTAATGATACCAGAGAGTGAATATGCAAAAAGAGTGCAAAGAGCAGCAAAGCTAGTTGAAAAGGCTGGCTATGATGTTTTCCTAGCAAACTCTAATGAAGCTGATTTTGCTAACGTTAGATATTTTTCATATTATTGGCCATTGTTTGAAATCGGTGGTGTAGCTATTGCTCCAAGTGGAGAATCTTCTCTAATTATTGGCCCTGAATCAGGCACTTTTGCTGAAGATAGGTCTAAGATAGAGAGAATTCATCTTATGACAGAGTACCGCGAATCAGCAGACCCAGCGTACCCAGACGTTGCCGTAAGCGATTTCAAAGAGGTATTTGAGTCTATCGGGGTGACAAACCCTAAGAAAATCGGTGTTGCTGGTTGGCTTATTACAACAATGCCTGTTTATGAAGGCTTAAAGGCGGCGTTCCCAGATGCAGAGATTGTTAACGCAGACCAAGTTATGACAGATTTGCGTGTTATAAAATCTGAATACGAATTGGCCTGTTTGAAAGAGGGACTGCGCGTTGCAGAAGAAATCTATCCTGCGATTCTTGAGAGTTTAAAGCCTGGAATGACAGAGCTTCAAGCTGTTGGTGTCATTAACGGTTTACTTTACGCTAATGGCGCAGAATGTGAATCTCTTCCAAGTTATGTATTCGCTGGTAGAAGCACAACCCACGCGATTTCTAGACCAACTCACAATGTTATGCAAAAGGGCGATATGATTCAGCTCAACTACGGAGCTAGAATTGATGGCTATTCTCCTTGTATTGGTAGACCTGTTTGCCTTGGTAAGATGAGCGATCGTCAACGCGAGTTAGTTGAGTTTGGTAAAGAAGCTCACTACAAAACAACCGAGTGGATCAAAGCTGGCGAGCTAGCTTCAACCGTCGCTAAGAAATACATCGAATTCTTCAAATCAAAAGGCTACGAAGATAACTATCTATACGGCCCTTGCCATGGTCTTGGTATGATTGAAGTTGAAAAGCCATGGATGGAAACTATCAGCGATTACCCTCTACAAGAGAATATGACTTTCCAAGTAGATACTTTCCTTTACGAGCAGGGCAACTTTGGCTTGCGTTGGGAAAATGGTATGAGAGTAACTAAAGACGGCTGTGAGCTTATGAGTAACAGCAATATGGAAATTATGGAACTTGATGTTTAATGACTGTAGATACAAGAATATTTAGAGTTGGCGACAGTGATTTTTACGGCGATGAGATTCTTGATGCAGGTAAAACTCATACCAATAAAAAACTGAAAGAAATCAGCACGGCTGGTTTTACTGGAATTTGGCTAAGGGGCAGGTTGAGAGACCTCGCCCCTGGCGAATTATTCGCTGATTATGTAACTCTAGTTAGCCAGCGACTAAAATCTCTAAAAGACCTGTGCGCAAGAGCCAAAGAGCACAATCTTGGCGTATGGCTGTTTTTCACAGAACCATTGGGGCTAGAGTGTGACCATCAGTTTTGGAAAGACAACCCAAGTCTAAAGGGGCATCGAACCCAAATAATGGACGAACCGGCTGAGTATGCTATGTGTTCGTCTACTCCAGAGGTTCAGAACTATCTGCGCAGCGGGTTTAAAGAGATTTTTGATGTGGCAGAAGTTGCAGGTGTTTTGCTTATAACATCAAGCGAACAGGTTAATAACTGCTGGGCCCATGTTGTTTCTAGCCCGGAGAATTATCCTTCACCGGAGGCTTTCTGGGCAGATGAGTGCAGATGCCCAAGATGCTCTGTTAGAAAACCTGTTGAGGTTATCGCTGAGATATTGAATACTATAAATCAAGGCATCAAAGAATCCACCAATCCCGGCAAAGTTGTTTCTTGGGATTGGTCGTGGAATATGCATTGCACGCCGCCTTACGGAGATATTATCAATCTGCTAGACGATGATATTATGCTGATGGGCGATTTTGAGAGAGGCTCTAAACTAACAAGGCTCGGCAAAGAGAGAACTCTAGAAGAGTATAGCTTGGTTTGCCCGGGGCCGTCTCAGAGATTCAACACGAAGGTTCAAGAGTATAGCCACAATCGCGATGTGTTTGCAAAACTACAGATAAATACTACACATGAACTTGGTACGGTTCCAAATTTACCTTTGCTTGTAAGTTTGTTTAGAAAAGCAAAGTATATGAACCAAAACGGAGTTTCTGGAACTATGGCATGCTGGAATTTTGGTTGCTCTGTAGACACGCTGAATGTTTATGCATTTAATAAATTTGCATGCGATGCTAATCTAGGCGAAGAAAGGCAAGCTCTGCAGCAGTTAGCCAAAGATTTTTTTTCCGCTAACGATGCGCAGGCAGAGGCTATCGTAGATAGTTGGTATGGTTTCCAAGAAGCCGTTAATAGCTATCCTGTAAATGGATATCTGTTTCTGTACTGGTCGCCTCTAAATTACAGTTTGGCCTACCCATTGAAAGATAAATTTGAGAATAAACCAATGGGCCCTTCATGGCTAACCCATGAGTGGGGTGATAAGCTTGAAGATTCACTTGGCGAGTATTCACTTGACGAGATGATTACTTTGCTTGAAGGGCTAAGCAGTAATTGGAACTCAAAATTATCACAGTATAAAGAGGCTCTTAGCAAATGCTCTGGTGCTGCTAATGCGAAGAAAGAGCTTGCAGTTGCAACCATTGCGGGGGCTTCG
>WGDE01000137.1 GCA_015493385.1 Phycisphaerae bacterium | reverse complement strand
GGTATGGATAGCAGAGAGTGATGGCTGGTGTGATTACAATTTTCTTGAGCAATTAGTTCGTTTCTTTAAAGATGAATCTGTAATGTTGGCGTACTCCAGAACTAATTTTGTCGATAGCGACACCAACAATCGTGTATGGTCAATGGAAGATTATCTTGGTGATATTGATAATGAATTTTGGAGCAAGCCTTTTGTCGTATCTGCACACAATATAGTCAATAATTTTTTTGGTATAAGAAATATAATACCTAATGCCAGTAGCGTTGTGTTTAGAAAACCACATGATTTAGATTTATTTGGAGATAGACAATGGTTGAATCTGAAATTTGCCAGAGACTGGATCTTCTATCTTGCTGTGATTCGCGGGGGGTGCATCGCATATACTACTAAGACCACGAATTACTTTCGTCAGCATGGAGTTAATACATCTACTCTAATTCAAAATGATGAAAAATATTATAGAGAACACGAAATTGTATCAAAATACTTGTATCAATTCTATCGAATAGATGATTTTGTGCTTGAGAGGCAGTTTGCAAGCCTGCAGAAGCACTATGCCAGAACGCACAAAGGTGCATTACCGAAAAGTTTGTATAACATTAAAAAAATCAAACAGGCTTCATCTGATAGAAAACTGAATCTCATTATGGCTAGTTTTTCCTTTGCGGCAGGTGGAGGAGAGACATTCCCCATTGTACTCGCTAACATAATGAAGTCCAAGGGGTATGCAGTAACGTTTTTCAACTTTAATCGTGATAATGTGGAACTTGGCGTACGAAAAATGTTGCGATCTGATATACCTGTTGTGAGTGATTTGCATAAGCTAAATAAGATAGTTCATGACTTTGGGGCAGAAATAATTCATTCTCATCATGCATGGGTTGATTCAACTATTCTTGATGGAATGTCAGAAGGATTTACATGCAGACATATCATAAGTTGCCATGGTATGTATGAAGATTTGGATGAGAATCGAGCCGATGAATTACTTCCCAAAATGCTGGAGAAGTGTGCTAAAATTGTGTACACTGCTGACAAGAATTTGATACCGTTCAAGAAGAGAGGCTTGGAAAACCATGAGAAGCTAACCAAGATTGGTAATGGTCTTTGCCTCTCTGATATTAATCCAGTAGATCTGAGTAGTTATGGTATTTCTGAAGATAGTTTTGTTCTTTGTTTGGTGAGCAGAGCTATCCCGAGTAAGGGTTGGCAGGAAGCCATTGAATCTGTAAAGATAGCGAGAGCTACTTCTAAGAGAGACATACAATTAATTATTATTGGCGATGGCGAAGAGTATGATCGCTTGAAAGATATTGGCCTTAGCTATGTTCACTTTTTAGGATTTATCCCAAATATCAGAGATTATTATGCTGCTTCTGATATGGGATACTTGCCTTCGCGTTTTAGGTCTGAAAGTTATCCTCTAACGGTAATTGATTGTCTATTTGCAGGGAGACCAATGCTTGCAAGTAACATAGGTGAAATATCAAACATGTTACATAATGGGGAGAAATGTTCTGGCGTCCTATTCGACCTTGGTTCTGATTGGAATATTCCAGTTGCAAAGGTGGCCAAACTCATATCTATATGTGCTAACGATCAAGATTATTATAATGAATTACTTGAAAATGTGAAGCATAACACGGATAAATTCGGTCCCGATGCTCTCTACGAAAACTATAACAAGGTATATATGAGTCAAATATAATGGGCGACATGATACGATGGATTTAGGTAACTATAAAAAGATATTAATTATAGGTGGGGCAGGTTTCATAGGGCGTAATCTGGCAGAAGCTCTATTGCTTCGTGAAGTAAAAGTGAGAATCTTTGATCGGAAACCGCTGGAGACACTTAGAGGTAGATGCGAATTCTTTGAAGGTGACTTTACAAAACCTTGCCCCCTAGAAAAGGCTATTTGTGGTTGTGACGCTATCTTTCATTTGGCTTCTACTGCTCTTCCTAAAACTTCGAATGAAGATCCAATCCATGATATTTCTACAAACCTTATAAGTACAGTCCGTATACTTCAGATATCTGCTAAAAATGGAATAAAAAAAATCGTATATGCTTCATCGGGTGGTACTGTCTATGGTATAAACAGTGTGCCGTTAATACCAGAGGAACATCCTACCAACCCTATATGTTCGTATGGTATAGTCAAATTAGCAGCTGAAAAATATTTAAAATTATTTTACAGATTACATGGGTTAGAATCTTGTGGATTGCGTATTGCAAACCCCTATGGCCGATATCAGAATATAAAAAATTTACAAGGGGTCATTACTACATTTTGCTATAATGCTATTAATGATCTTCCAATAGAAATCTGGGGGGATGGAAGCGTCTCTCGTGATTTTATCTTTATTGACGATGTGGTTGACGCAATGATTAGAACTTTAACTGTGGAATGTAGGGGAGAGGTTCTAAATATAGGGTCGGGAAGTAACGCGAGTCTAAGGCAGATTATTGAAGTAGTAGAGAAAGTTTCAGGACGACGGTTAAAGGTCCAGTATCGTAATTCCAGAAGTTGTGATGTGCCGAGCGTCTGCTTGGATATTTCAAGAGCTCATAAAATGATACAATGGGAGCCTAAGCATTCTCTTGTTGATGGAGTAACAAAATTATATGGCTGGTTAGAAAGCGCAAAAGACAATGTCTGCTAAAAAAGAATGTATGTGCATATAGGTCAGGGAGAAACAGGTACTACTGCGTTGCAGAAGTGCTTTTGGAAGAATAGAGAAGAGTTAGCACGCAGGGATATTTTGTATCCCCCAATTGGCACATTGTCTGGAGCTCATCACTTTCTTTCCATTTACACTCCTAAGTTTCTCAAACAATCTGATTGATAATTGGCGAGGGTGTAATGGGCTTGTAGATCTTGGTTATACCAAGCATTTGCGTGTGGATCACGGACGTGATGAGATTGTCCGAGGTCGCAGCCACATAAATGGAATTGAGGGCTTTTTTGGAGGGGGGTCAAGAGTCATTTGTCTCGCTTTCATGCAATGCATAAAAAAACTTTTTACTTGCACCTGAAAGATCGCGAGTTTAGATATAATAATCGTAATGAAAATGTATACGATTTGCTGTTGAGGTCGTTCCGAAAAGACCTTCTTATCTAATCATGACCCTTATTTTTAATCTGTCTCTAAAACGAGCATTAGATCACATAAGATTAGCTATAGAATTGTGTAAGAAACTTGCCCCTGTGTTATTTGTGGAATAGTTCTGAGCCCCATCACCTATTCTTTTGCCCGAAACCACCAAGTAGAATTCATACTCATTTTTTTGCATAATGAATTGGGCAAAAGCTTATGCATTAACCCAAGTTTATATCCTAGAAATTTAAAGCAGCTACGTAGTATGAACTCTGGTATTAGATAGCTTTTATTTTGCGCAAGTATATATTTAATTTCCGATTTTATGTACCTAATTCCTTCACCTGTTGGCTTGCCAAATTTGTTTAGTAACCAATCTTCTCTCTTGTGAAAGACTCCCATGTCAAAATATCGCTTGAAATCTTGAGATATTGAATAATTATGTGAGTGCTTAACACAGGCGTTTGCAACGTAAGCAATCTTTTTATTATTTAGTAACATCTTAGCGGCTGCGCAAGTGTCCTCGCCAAAAATTAAGTTTTGGTTGAAATAGCCGATTGCTTCTAAATCTCTTTTTCGATAAGCGGCAAAAGAGTTTGACAGAAATGCAGTTTTAATTCCAAATAACTCCCTGTCTTTTAGCTCTCTCACATAGGATTTGTTTGGATAATTGAATTTTCTTAAGTGACTTGCAAAAATAGAAGCATTATCATGTGGTAATTGTCTTCCATATGTAGCACTGATGTTAGAATCTTTGAATGGCTCAACTAATTTTTCAATAGAATCATTTGCAACCAGCTCAATATCTTGGGTAAGAAAGACTATTACGTCTCCCGTAGCCTCTTTCGCTGCAAGGTTGCGGGTTGAGCCGTGACCAAATTCTTCCTTTGGAATTGTAATTGTTTTAGCATTAAATGATTTTGCTATCTCAAGCGTACCATCAGTAGAGGATGAATCTATAACGATAATTTCTAAATCAACAAGCATTTGCGCAGCCACAGATTCAAGCAGGGGTTGCAAGTTACAAGCTGCATTGTAGGTTGGTATTATTACGGTTAGTTTCATCATTTGAATATCATAATTTAGCGGATTCAATTTATAAGTGTAACTGAGTCGACAATTTTTTAGTGAACTGGTATACTCTCTCACTGGAAATTAGTCACCTTAACAAAAGGCATACTTATGAGAGAGTACAGTCAACTCACCGACAAAGATCGTATCGAGATTTATACGATGAGGCAAGCAGGAAAAAGGCAAAATATTATTGCCGCAGCTCGGGGCATTCATCCCAGTACTATCAGCAGAGAGATAGCACGCAATATCGGTCTGCGAGGTTATATCTGCATCGGCCATTGGCAAGGTTAATCGTTACACCACCGAGACAGTGAGGAAGACAATCATCAATCTGTGATGTAGTTGCTACCTTGTCGGAATTATACTCTAACTATTGGTAATAACAAAGGGTTTGCAAGCCGTGAATTGATTGTAGAAGCGCTGCTGTCAAGCTCCAAATGCACAAGGAAATCATTCATACTTTCTAAAGTAAGCTGCTCTTGAGTTTACTCACCGTTGCCTCTAATTATCCAAGAAATTGGTTTGTCAAATACTGATTGTGCTGGTAATATGTCTGCTTTAATGCCTTTTTGAATGGCTATTATTGTAAGGTGTCGTTTTGTTTATATCAATCTAAGAAGGGCACTGTCTATAACAAGGCGTGTACCAAAGAGCTTGTGTTCTAAGAGGTTACTGCATTTAAAAGAAAGCTTGCATGGCACACGATAATTTTTTTATAAACTAAGGGATAAGAGACCAAGCTTAAATATACCGCAGAACTGTCAAAAAGAACTAGGCTACTATAGTATGCACTTATGAGTTGAATCCGCTATTTGTGTTATATATTTAAGGGTATATTTTTTGATATGAAAAGTGATAATGATTTTGAATTTACAATAGAGTCAGGCAAAACTGAGCGACACTATTGGCTTGATTTGTGGCGATATAGAGAGCTATTTTATATATTAGCATGGCGTGATGTATCGGTTCAATACAAGCAGACGGTTATGGGTGTATTATGGGCGGTGTTAAGGCCATTATTAACAATGGTAATAATGGTTGTGGTTTTTGGTAAAATTGCAAAGTTGCCAAGTGACGGTGTGCCGTATCCAATTTTCGTCTTTTCCGCAATTTTACCATGGACATTTTTTGCCACAGCTTTTGCCACTGCTGGCAATAGTTTGATTGGTAACGCAAGCCTCATATCAAAAGTTTATTTTCCGCGTTTAATTATTCCTGCGGCAGCTATTATTGTTGCAGCCGTAGATTTTTTAATATCATTTATAATTTTAATAGTTTTAATGTATTGTTATAGTTATCCGCCTACAATTTATATGTTAGCATTACCTTTTTTTATGTTCATTGCTTTTTTTGCAGCGCTTGGATCGAGTTTATTTATATCTGCACTTAATGTGAAATATCGTGACTTTAGATTTATAATACCATTTGTAGCTCAATTAGGTATGTATGTGTCGCCGGTAGCATTTAGTACATCGTTAGTTCCCGAGCGGTATCAATATTTGTATTATCTTAATCCAATGGTCGCTGTTATTGATGGTTTCCGTTGGTCGGTAAGTGCTGGAGAGGTTCCCCTTGGTTTGGTTGAGGTTTTATTCTCTTTATTGACTGTATCATTTACTTGCATATTAGGTGCTTTTTATTTTAGAAAAACAGAAAAAACATTTGCGGATACAATCTAATGGGAAAGTTAGCGATAAAAGTAGAGAATCTCGGAAAAAAGTATGTCATTAAGCACAGTAATGGACAAGGTGATGACAACTTCCGTGAAGTAGTCATAGATACCACAAAGAAAATAGTAACTTCGCTGAACCCTTTTTCTAAGTCATCCAAAGAGACTGTTAAATCAACCAGAGAAGACTTTTGGGCACTCAACGATATCAATTTTACTATTAACAAGGGTGACAAGGTTGGTATCATAGGGCGTAATGGTGCAGGAAAGTCTACACTCTTAAAGGTTCTCTCACGCATCACCGAACCTACGACAGGAAAGATTCATATAAACGGTCGCATTGCCTCTCTGCTAGAAGTAGGTACAGGTTTTCATCCTGAACTGTCAGGACGAGAAAACATCTATCTTAATGGCGCTATTTTGGGGATGAGTCGAAAAGAAATAAAGTCTAAGTTTGATGAGATCGTGGCTTTTGCAGAAGTCGATAAGTTTTTGGATACGCCTGTTAAGCGTTACTCTAGTGGGATGTATGTCAGGTTGGCTTTTTCGGTTGCGGCGCATTTAGAACCTGAGATTTTAGTTGTTGATGAGGTTTTGGCTGTTGGGGACGTAGAGTTTCAAAAGAAGTGTTTGGGTAAGATGAAAGATGTTAGCAAAGAAGGTCGAACGATTTTGTTTGTTAGTCATAATATGAATGCGATAGAGC
>WGDE01000136.1 GCA_015493385.1 Phycisphaerae bacterium | reverse complement strand
ATCAAAAAAACACGTATATAACCATAGTTTAATGATTTAGGGAAAGTTCGTTAATTTCGGCTGAGTTAGGTGGTTTACGAAAAGCTCAAATATTCTTGACCTGAATTTTATCATTCAGTAGTATTTTTATTTCGTTATTACCAGACTATCGCAGGTAGTAACACCGTGTATTTAATGAAAGGTTTTAGCAATATAAATTTGGCAGAATGAGGTAAGGGATGAATGCAAGGTTAACCAAAAACAATGACACATGGAGAACTATCAAGGCAAGCAAAAAAGAAGACCTAGCTGAATGGCTAGCTGAGAGTTGGATAGAGAGTCAAGAATCTCGCGATATAGAATATTGTCACAGCCCAAATGAATTCTATCGCATCAAAGATTTCGAAAATAATATCGATCTCAAAATGGAAAGACCATCGCAAGACGAAATTATAGAAAAGCTCTCAAATCAGAATTGGGGAGAATATACCCTAGAAATCGATCTAGCTTGACCCACTCGCTTTAAGCCTGTTAGAGTTTAAGTGAATTGGTTCTTCATGGTAAATATGTTTTGCAGTTAAAGGCAAAAGCTTGTTAAACGCCCAAAACTCGGCTATAGTAATAGCCGCGTATATCAATGAGCGGATATGCTTTTTAAGTGCATTAAAGGAATAAAGATGAAAGTTTCGGTAGTTGGTGTTGGCTATGTTGGTCTGGTTTCTGCGGCCTGTTTGGCAGAGGGCGGCAACCATATTGTCTGTGTCGATAAAAACCAAAAGAAGATTGAGGATCTCACCGCGGGGAAAATCCCAATCTACGAGCCAGGTCTCACAGAGATTGTTGAGCGTAATATCGCCGCTGGACGTCTGCGGTTTACCACCGACTTAAAAGACGGCATCGACAATTCGCTTGTTACCTTTATCGGTGTTGGCACCCCAAGTGCCGCTGACGGGTCTGCCGATATCTCCGCAGTCAAAGCGGTAGCAAAAGCAATAGCAGAGAATATGAGCGATTATCACATTGTAGTAACAAAAAGCACCGTTCCAGTTGGTACAGCAAAAATAGTCTCAGACATAATATCCACCAACACTGAGCATCCCTTCGACTATGTAAGTAACCCAGAATTCCTAAAAGAGGGTTCAGCGGTTGAGGATTTCATGAAGCCCGACCGAGTGGTAATCGGAACGACCAACCCAGCCGTCCGAGAGATAATGAAGCAGCTCTACGCACCGTTTATGCGCAAATCAAGCCGAATCCTTTTTACAGATCCAGCCAGCGCAGAGATGACAAAGTATGCAGCGAACGCAATGCTTGCCACAAGAATTTCATTTATGAACGAATTGAGCGGCTTGTGCGAGAAGTTTGGCGCAGACATTGAAGATGTGCGCAGCGGTATTGGCAGTGATTCAAGGATAGGCTCGGCGTTTCTTTTTGCAGGTCTTGGCTATGGCGGAAGCTGCTTCCCCAAAGATGTAAAAGCGTTAGCCTTTATGGGCGATGAGCAGGGCTGCGAGATGACAATCGCCAAAGCAGTCCAGCAGGCGAACTATACGCAGCACGAAAGGTTCGCCAAAAAAGTGCTAGACTACTTCAAGGGCAAAGAACCGCAAACAACGCTCGCTGTCTGGGGATTAGCGTTTAAGGCGAAAACAGACGACGTCAGAGAATCTGCGGCTATTTACTGTGTTAAAAAATTTGTAGAAGCTGGATTTAAGGTTAAAGCCTACGACCCAGAAGCAATCTCCAACGCCAAGAAAGAGCTTGGAGATTCTATTGAATATTGCGCAAACAGCTACGACATGCTAGATAGCGCAGACGCGCTTATAATAATGACAGACTGGCAGGAGTTTAGAACCCCAGACTTCGACCTGATCAAAGAAAAACTCTGCCGCCCAGTAATCTTCGACGGAAGAAACCTCTACGATTCTAGGTATCTCGCAAAACAGGGCATCGAGTACCACAGCATCGGCAGAGCCGCTAAAGACTAAAAGCTTTAACGCAACCGATTAGGGAA
This sequence comes from Phycisphaerae bacterium, assembly GCA_015493385.1. Classification (GTDB taxonomy): domain Bacteria; phylum Planctomycetota; class Phycisphaerae; order Sedimentisphaerales; family Sedimentisphaeraceae; genus S145-28. The sequence goes on along the minus strand of WGDE01000136.1, from coordinate 876 downwards.
CAGGGACTCCTACGCTGAGCTGAAAGCCAGTTGCAGCCATCCCTGCTTTGCGACACAACCATCACATCTCGCCACGCAAAACCCGAAAACAGGTAGCTCTCCCCAATTGTAAAGAGACCTAGGAAAGGGCAGCAGGTTTCGGGTAACACCAGCAAAGGTGTCAGACACCTTTAGTTCATGTTCGCTATTTTTGGAGAAGCAAATTGTGAGAAGTGGTAAATATTATTGCTAGTATTGACGATAAGTGGCAATATGTATGGCCGATTGGGTGGCATTGTCATGGAGATCAGGTAATGATAGGTATATTGAAAGAGATAATTCTGGATTCTCAGGGAGCTGAGTTTGAAACGGGCGTGCCCCGGCGGGTTGAGATCAGGCCTGTTTATAAAAAGGCGACTGTTTGTATAGGTGTTCGTCGATCGGGCAAATCCACTTATATGCACCAGATCATTGCTCGTCTTCTCAAAGAAGGTGTGTCGCCGGAAAATATTCTTTACATAAACTTTTTTGATGATCGCTTACATGATCTGACAGCTGTGGGTTTGAATGCTGTCACAGAGGCGTATTTCTCACTCTACCCTGAGAAGAAATCGGCAGAAAAAATCTATTGCTTTTTCGATGAAATCCAGACTATTAACGGCTGGGAGCCTTTTGTTGACCGCTTGATGCGAACCGAAAAATCAGAAGTTTATATAACTGGCTCTTCGGCAAAGATGCTTTCCAAAGAAATAGCGACCCAAATGCGAGGCAGAGCTGTTTCGTGGGAGATGTTTCCGTTTTCCTTTCAGGAATATCTTGATTATAAAGGTATAGCATTTGATGGAGCAATGGCCGGTAAGAAACGCCTGTTGATTCAAAAGGCATTTGATGAATATT
>WGDE01000135.1 GCA_015493385.1 Phycisphaerae bacterium | reverse complement strand
TGAAACTGATTTTTGCACAGTATAACGTCTCCAAATCTTAGCTAAACTACTCTTTTTAAATAATTTACAATAATAAATATTGACTTAGAATAATAGAGTATTTAACATTGACCCTATACAATTGCATAGAATATCTATGATTGTAGCCTGATACACGGTATCGGAAAGTGGTTACGTGCTTCTGGCGTGGGCGTTTATCCCGAGTTGGTTGGTTGCAGAGGTTTCTGACCCTTTGTATTTGATTGCTCGGTTGCTGGCCTATTGTCGCTAGAGTGGCGGAATAACATAAGAGTTAGTCAGGAAAGGAATTTAAAGATGAGTTCACACGATTGTGACGACTGCGGTGCTTGCGCCGGTTGCGGGGGGTTCGTTCCCGTAGAGAATGAAGAACTCAAACAGGGTTCTCAGATTATTGTAGACGTTCTCCTTGAGCAGGGCGTTGAAACAGTGTTCGGCTATCTTGGCGGAGTGGTTCTTCCACTTTTTGACAAGATCTACGATTCACCCCTGAATTTTATAATTCCCCGTCACGAACAGGGTGGTTGCCATATGGCAGACGCCTATGCTCGTGCAACTGGTAAGACAGGGGTTATGATTGCTACTTCTGGCCCTGGGGCGACAAATCTAGTTACTGGTATTGCGACGGCTATGATGGATTCAGTTCCTCTTGTTGCGATTACTGGTCAGGTAAGGACAGAATTGATTGGCAATGACGCATTCCAAGAAGTAGATATAACTGGTATTACTAGGCCAATAACTAAACACAATGTAATAGTTAAAGACATCAAGAATCTTGCTTCTTCTTTGAGAGAGGCATTTCATATTGCTTCAACGGGTAGGCCTGGGCCTGTATTGGTTGATGTTCCTGTTGATGTTGCTGTTGCCACTACCAAGTGGACGCCGCCGGTTGAAGTAAAGATGCCAGGTTATCGTGTTAGGACAAAAGGCCATAAGAAGCAGATTGAGATGGCATCGGATGCGATTAATAATTCTAAAAAGCCAGTTTTTTACGTTGGTGGCGGCGTTGTTATATCTGAAGCATCAGAGCTATTACGAAAAGTTGCAAAGAAGGCCAACGTTGCAGTTACTACGACTTTAATGGCTCTGGGCACATACGACCAATCTGAAGCCGAGTCTTTAGATATGCTTGGTATGCACGGGACGGCCTATGCTAATTTTGCGGTTCAAGAGTGTGATTTACTTGTAGCGATTGGTTCTAGGTTTGAAGACCGTGTAACTGGAAACTTAAAGACTTTCTGTCCGAATGCTAAGATTGTCCATATAGATATAGACCCTGCGAGTATATCTAAAAATGTAAGTGTTGATATACCAGTTGTAGGCGATGCAAAATATATTCTCTCTCAAATGCTTGAATTAGTTGAGTTTAGGGAGAGAAAAGAGTGGTTTGGTCGTATCGCAGAGCTAAAGAGAAATTATCCGCTGCGGTACAATAAGAGCGACAAATACATTAAACCACAAGATGTTATAGAAGAGCTTTACAAACAGACAAAGGGTGAAGCAATTATTTGTACCGGTGTGGGCCAACATCAAATGTGGGCCGCGCAGTTCTACAAATACTCTAAACCTCGTCATTTTATAAGTTCCGGTGGGCTTGGCACAATGGGTTTTGGATTACCTTCTGCTATCGGTGCGCAAGTGGCATGTCCTGATGCTATTGTTGTTGATATTGATGGCGATAGTAGCTTTAATATGACATTGAATGAGTTGTGTACGGCGGTTATGTATAATTTGCCGGTTAAAGTTATTGTTCTTAACAATGGCTATATGGGTATGGTACGCCAATGGCAAGAGCTATTCTATGACAGGCGTTACTCTCAAAGTTCGCTAAAGAGCCCTAACTTTGCAAAGGTAGCTGTTTCTATGGGGGCCGCTGGAATTTCTCTGAGCGAGCCGTCTAAATTAAGTGACGCTATTGAGCAGTTATTAAAAGAGGCTGGTCCTTGCGTGCTTGAGGTTAAAGTTGAGCCAGAGGAAAATGTTTGGCCGATGGTTGCAGCTGGCAAGAGCTTGCATGAAATGGATGGACTTGATATTTTTGAGAGTATGGCCTAGAGCCTTGGGAGAAACTGAAAATGAAACATGTAATCAGTGCTTTGGTTCAAAATAAGCCCGGCGTTTTAGCTCATGTTGCTGGAATGTTTGCTGCAAGGGCATTTAATATAGATTCTCTAGTTGTAGGACGAACAGACGATCCAGATCTCAGTCGTATGACAATTGTAGTTGTTGGTGATAATCGGGTTGTTGAGCAGGTACGTAAACAGCTCGCAAAGATTGTATCAGTAGTGAAAGTGCAGGATTTTGTAGGTCAAGATATTGTTGCTAGGGCGCTGATGTTGATTACAATAACTACTCCAGCAGAGAAGCGACCAGAAGTATTAGCCTTAATAGATATGTTTGACTCTAAAGTGGTTGATATTGGACAAAAATTTGTAATGGTTGAAATTTGTGGACCAGACAGTAAAATAGAAGCGTTTATTGATGCCTGTAAGCCTTATGGTATAAAGAGCGTAGCTCGCTCTGGCACAATAGCGATGGCTAGAAATAAAAGAAACTAATTAATTTTTACACAAGGAGATATATTTATTATGGCTAATCTTATTTATGAAGACGGCGCACCTATCGATGCCCTAAAAGGCAAAACGGTTGCAGTGGTCGGTTATGGTAGTCAAGGACATGCGCATTCTCAAAACCTACGTGATAGTGGTATCAATGTAGCTGTTGCAGAGCTAGAAGGTACTGCCAATTACGAACTTGCTAAAAAACATGGTTTTGAGCCAACTGATATCCCAACTGCAATTGCTGATGCAACGTTGATTATTATAACACTCCCTGATGAGCTTCAGAGCAAAGTTTACGAATCACAGATTAAGCCTAATCTAAAGGCGGGTCAAACTCTTGGATTTTGTCATGGTTTCAATATTCATTTCAAGTATATTGTGCCACCAACCGATGTAAATGTTGTAATGATTGCACCAAAAGGACCTGGTCACCTTGTACGTAGTGAATATGTAAAGGGTGGCGGAGTACCATGTCTTGTGGCTGTAGAGGTTGACGCATCTGGTGATGCTAAAGACGTTGCTCTTGCATGGGCAAACGGAATTGGTGGTGCTAGAGCTGGAATTATTGAAACAACATACAAAGAAGAGACAGAAACAGACCTCTTTGGCGAGCAGGTTGTTTTATGTGGTGGTCTTTCAGCGCTTATCAAAGCGGGTTTTGAGACTCTAGTAGAAGCCGGCTATCAGCCAGAAGTTGCATATTTTGAATGCATGCACGAAGTTAAGTTGATTGTCGATCTTATGTACGAAGGTGGTATTAACTATATGCGTTACAGCGTATCTAACACTGCTGAATGGGGCGATTTGATTGCTGGCCCTCGTATTATTACAGAAGATACAAAGGCTGAAATGAAAAAGATTCTTGGCGAAATTCAGGATGGCACATTTGCTAAAGAGTGGATCGCTGAGGTTGAAGGTGGCTACAAGAAGTTTAATGAATTATACAAAAAAGATCACGACCATCAAATCGAAGTTGTCGGCAAAAAGCTTCGTAAGATGATGAAGTGGATTGACGCCAAAGAAGTATAGTACGTCTGATAAATGCTACGATATTTCCTAGTGTTACTTTTGTGTAAATCTAAGTTGCGTCGATACGTAGCTTAGGGGCAGGAAAATCAATCGTTTACAGTATAGAAGGAGAAAACGTGAGATATTTTACTCTGATATTAGTTCTAACAGCAGTTTTTGTTGCAGGTTGTGATAATGTGCCTAGCGCTGATGCACCTGGCAAAAACAAAGTATTTAACAGGTACGATTCTATCGTGCTAGGTAAAGATACTTCGGCAACGGTTTTACAAAAACTCTACAATAAAAGTTTAGATAAAGAAGAGTACTTAAGTCAGAGTGAAAGCGCAGTCGCGAAATGGGCTCAACGAGGTGATTACAACACTACACTCGTTCAACGCGGAGATTATGCGGTAGTGTGGTTTAATCTTGTTGGTTTTGATGAAGAGTCTATGACGGCAAAACGTAAATATGCTTTTCTATCAGATGAAGACTCTCCGGGTTGGTGGACCTTAGTTGGAGCTTCTTCGCAGAAGATACGTTTTGATATGGAGATGATCATGGATGATGGAGTTCTTGATCAACCATATGCAAATGCATCGGATAAGTGGATTGCTATCATAGAGGCATCTAAGAAGCTTTACTCAGATGATGCTAGTGATATTCGCTTGGAGTCTCACGCGATCGATAGTATCTCAATGCTAATTAATCAAACCTTTAATCAGATTTTAGAGCAAATTAAACGTAGTCCAGATTTGACTCAGCGTATTGACCAAGCTAGAGGCTTACCGTTTGATCATTCAGTTTTAAATGAAGGAAGAATTT
>WGDE01000134.1 GCA_015493385.1 Phycisphaerae bacterium | reverse complement strand
GTTAAAGAAGGTGACACAATATCTGTCCCTGTAGATATGATTGGAGAATGTGTAATAATGGGTAATGTAAACGCCCAAGGGTATATTCCACTGACAGGTCGCCCTATGACACTTATGCAAGCAATCGCAGCAGCAGGAGGTCTTGGGCCACTAGCTGCCCCTGAAAATGTCGAAGTTCGCAGACGCATAGGAAGAAAAAGAGAAGAGATTGTACAGGTTAATCTGCAAAAAATAGCAGAAGGTTTGCAACCTGATTTCTTCATCAAGAAAGATGATACTATCAATGTTGGAACCAATTCCACTGCAATGTGGAAAGCTGTTCTTAGAAATTCATTCCGTGCTACGTACGGCTTTGGCTTTGTATATGATAGAAACTACGGAGTACAAGACATTGGAACCGGAAGACCTTTCAGCTTCTAGGTCAAGACATCTATGGGAAATAACACGAACGAGACTACTTTAGATTTATCTAGGGAGAGACCTTTCGAATGGTCCTCGCTGGGGGTGCATTGGTATATCCGTATGCTTATTCTGGCTGCACTCTTCTGCGCTATCTACTGGTACGAATTGTGTGACTTAGTGCATACTTGGAAAACAGACCCAAGTTGGACGCACGGTTTTTTAATTCCACTCTTTAGTGTCTATCTGATTCATCAAAAACGCAATGAGATTTTTGCAACACCTGCTAAGACTAGCTACTTTGCATTTTTTGCTCTTATCTTTTCAATACTCTTGTATATTTTCAACACTGTACAGCTTAGATTTGCCTACGGCAATCCACTTATAATGCTAGCGTCCTTAGGGTCAATAGTTCTTTTCCTAAACGGTTGGAAAAGGCTCAAATACCTCTGGATGCCTGTTTGTTATATTTTCTTTGCAGTACCAATACCATCTAGAATATACAGAGAGCTTACGTACCCTCTTAGAACTCTAGCTTCGTATAGTTCTGCAGCAATTCTCTCATTAATTCCAAATGTAGACGCAACAGCATCAAATATTGTCATTACCGTTCTATATAAGGGAAAGGCTATAGAATCAGCGCTAAATGTTGCTGAAGCTTGTAGTGGAATGAGGCTCTTGATGGCCTTTGTTGCCCTTGGAGTCGCAATGGCATACCTACATGAGAGGCCTATATGGCAAAGATTTATACTTCTCTTAAGTACAGTGCCTATTGCAATTGCTTGCAATATTGTACGAGTAACAATCACAGGCGGTATCTACATATTTGGCAACCCAGAATACGCTAAAGGCATCTATCATGACGGTCTTGGATTATTAATGATTGGTTTAGCATTTGTCATGTATTACCTATTAGCTGCCTTCATGGAACTGCTATTTGTAGAAGAGGACGCTAAGGAGAAGGTAGAAGAAATTATAATAAAAAGAAAGCAATAGTATAGTAGACACCTAAAATGAATAAAGTGATTAAAGAATATATTTCTGCACCATACATTGTATGCGTACTAATCCTAGCGATTGCTGCAGCAGGCATGCAGTACACAATACGCTCTCTAAATCTCATTTTAGTTAAAAAGCCAATCGAGCTACAAAAACCGTTCGATGACATTGATGAAAATGCCATATATCCATACAAAGTAGTTAGAAAAACAAAAATTAATAACCCTGCAATTCTAGAAAGTCTCGGCACTGAGAACTATATTCAATGGGTACTAGAGGACCAGAGGGAGCCAACGGAGAGCCCTACCCGTTATTGCTCTTTATTCCTGACATATTACACAGGAATAAACGATAGAATTCCACACGTCCCAGAAGAGTGCTACTTTGGTGGTGGTAATACAAGAGATGATTTAGAAGACATAACTCTCAAGGTTAAATGCCCCAATTATTATTACAGCAAAGATGGCATTGCAGACATTCCAGTTAGACTCTTGGTATTTTCAAAAAAGAACGCTGACCCCCTATTAGACAACGAAGAATTCCCTGTTGTGTATTTTCTCAATGTTAACGGAGAATTCGCTGGCAATCGAACTCAAGCAAGAGCAACGATGGGAAAAAATGTTCTTGGTACATACTCATTCTTCTCTAAGGTTGAATGGCGATTTTATGGAAACTCAGGCTTTCCGAATGCAGATGAAGTAAAGAAAGCTAGTATAAGAATGCTAGAAGTCGTACTACCAGTACTGATAAAGGACCATTGGCCGGACATAAAGGCTGCCGAAGAGGCTGCAAAAAGCTCTTGATTCTTTATTGAGATTAGAGGGAAACCTAAATAATTAAATATTCAACCAAGCCATCATGATGTCTAGCGATATCATGATGGCTTGGTTTATATGTATTAAATAAATAGAAAAATAGTATTAATTTAAGCATCTCTATTGTATGTGTTTTCATCAAAAGATTGCTTAAATGGTAATCTAGAAGCGGATACTATAAACAGTAGTCATTTAGAAAGGTAAGCAACGGTTATGGCAAGAAAAAAACTCAACAAGAAGGTAGCATTACTTACTCTAATAACTTTTGCAATTGTCATTTTAACAATAATTGGCTTTATATTCTTCAAAGAACGCGATCCTGCCAAATTCATTATGGATGCTCAAGCAGCAATTGAGCAGAAAGACTACAAAACTGCAAAGCTTGCCTACGATAACGCCTATAAATACACAAAAAAATCTATTGACGCCAAGATAGACATTCTATTCGATATGGCAGATCTTGCGCTAATTGAAGACTCTGGAGATGCAAGTCAAGAGAGAGAGCCAAAAGAAGCAGACTGGACAAGAGCTCGTGGTTGCTGGAACAAAGTTGTTAGCATTGATACATCAAACCTCAAAGCTTACAATAAAATCTTAGATTTCTACTACACCATCGCCAAGAATGGCTCCCTAAAGGCATGGAATCAAGTTGAAAAGACATCTGACAAGATGCTTAAAATATACGAGAAGAAAAACATGAAACCATCTGCTAAGGTTCTCCTAGCTAGAGGGCAAGCTTCTCTTGAAAAGGCAAAAGCTGGTTCGACAACAGATATCGACACTTCACTTGCTTCTGCAAGAAAATATCTCAATATGGCAAAAGAGCTAGATCCTGAGAATATGCAGATTTACATGGATTTAATTTCTACGGAAATAACACAAGGTCAGGTTGACGATAAAGCTGGTAAGATAAACGCAATATCGAACTCTATAGAGAAGGCCACAAATATTGCTCAAGAAGCAATCGATCTCTACCCTAAAAATCCAGAAGCTTATATCAATATGCTCTCAGTCAAGAGGATTTCATTGCAAAATAGCAAAGAAGATATAACTACTCTTGCACCTGAGTTCGTTGCTTTGAGCAAAAAATTTCCAGATAACGCAAAGGTCTGCTATGCATGCGCTGGGTTCTTTCAACTGGACATGGAAACTCTCGATAAGTCGGCTAAGTACGCCATGCGTGCAATAGAGCTTGACCCAACCAATATTGAATATTACAAGATTGCATCAAGCGTACTATATAGGCATGGTATGATTGATAAAAAACCAGATGCGATAGATGGTGCTATTGCAGTGTCTCTCAAGGCACTAACTCTACCAGATGTGCAGGATACCACTGGACCAAATCAACAACGCAATAAAAGCAATAAGCTTATCTTTAATAGTATGCTAGCTAAATATTACATTGAAAAAGTGCAACAAGAACCAAATAAAGAGAACAAGGATGAGTTAATTGCAAAAGCACAAAAGAGCGTCCATGTTATTGAACAGATTATTGGGGTAGCTGAGAATAGAATGGTTCTCAAATGGAGAGGCTTGCTAGATTACGCAAAAGGCGACAAAGATAAAGCTATAATCGAGCTATACAATGCCTATCAAAAATATGAAAGTACAGACAATCACGATGCAGATCTTTCCTACACCCTAGCTCAGATATATAAGACAACTCCTTATCTAGGAGCAAGAGAGAAATTCTTGGAGAGTGCACTACAAGGGAAAATTGTACAACAGGGGCACCCTGAGGCCGCTATAGAACTAGCCGGTCTATTCGAAAAGCTTTCCTCTTACAATAATGCGATACAGCTAATAAAAAGTTATGAGACCATCTTCGGAAAATCAGAGATATCAAGTACTATCCTTGTCAGGTCTTACCTTTCTACAAATTCATTCGATGAGGCTTCTACAAGACTAGAATTCTTCAAAGATGGCTCTAACATAAAAGACGAGTTAACCCTTGAGCTACTACTTAGCCAGATTAAACAATACCGCCAGATACAGGTTCAACAGGGTAAAAATTCAGATTATAAATCAAAGATTGACAAGAATTTCAACAAAGCATACTCGCTACTGAAAAAACTGCTCAAAGAGGATTCGACTACAGTTGAGCCTTCTTATGTAGCAGCAGTGTCAAACTACTTCATAGAATCAGGTAAACTCGATGACGCAAGAAAACTAGTAGATTTATATGTATCTAAAGATCCAGAAGATATTTTTATGCAGTCTTTGGCTCAAAGACTCAAACTCAAAGACCCAAAGAATATCTCTATAGAAAAGATTAGAGATATCAATTACAAAGTATTGAAT
>WGDE01000133.1 GCA_015493385.1 Phycisphaerae bacterium | reverse complement strand
ATCTATCGCATCTGTGATATCTTTTTTGCTTGTGAGACCAACCCATTTTTTCTCTATCTGTCCGTTCTTGAAGAGAATTATTGTCGGAATAGCATTGATTTGATATTCCATTGCGGCTTCGCGATGCTCATCTGTGTCAAGTTTACAAATTTTTGCCTTGCCAACATATTCGCTTGCAATTTCTGCAATTACAGGGGCAATCATCTTACATGGACCACACCAAGGAGCCCAGAAATCTACCAACACAGGTGTGTCTGAAGAATTAACAATATCGTCAAAAGTAGCATCAGTTAAATTTATTACATTTTCGGCCATCGCCAAACCTTTCCGTTTACAAATTACAATATGAATTACGTCTCTGTATTCTATTTATTTGAGTTGTTACTGTCAATTGCTATTTACGTTGTTGTGGTAATTTAGTCTCTCTTGGGTTTAATGCAGCAAATTTATCGTTCGACTCTGCCAAGAGAGATAATCTTTCTGAGTAGTACTTTTGTTTTTGGTCGACTTAAGTGTTGCCGCCTAACTCATCTTCTAGAAAACTATCTAGCTCTTCCTTTGCTTTTATAGCCTCTTCTTTTATTGGATTTGTTACACTATTGTCTTTTTTGTTCTCTGATTTGTCTAGAGGTTCGCTCTCTTTAGATGAATCGTCTTGGTCGCCCATTCGCTGGGCAACTAGAGCGAGATGTTGTTGTTCGGTGGCTAAAATGGCATTTTGTACGGCTTCATTTGCCGGCTCATCCGTAAGGGCTCTAAGATAGACTATCCCAGAATCTGGTTGCTGGGCCCATACAAGCTTATTTCTTACCAACTCAAGTAGGCCGAGAAATAGACCAATCATTGCTAGTTTGTTATTGGCATTTTGAAAGATATGTTCAAATGTCATTGGACCATCTACTTGCAGTCTTTCAAGAATCTGCACCTGATAGACATCGATAGGTGTATCGTCCTTGATTGTGCTATAATCCTGATAGCGACCAGTTTGACGCATGAGATCGTCGAATGTTTCAAGCAGATTCCAAATACTAACCTGCTCCATATCCAGCTCAGGCTCATTATTTTGTTTGAGACTGCGTGTTACACTATCTCCCCGCGTAAAAATTTCTTCACGCTGCTGTTGCTTCACTTCAAGCAAGCTCGCGGCATCTTTGAATTTTTTGTATTCTAGGAGCTGCTTAATTAAGGTATGTCTTGGGTCGCAGGCTTCTTGGTCATCAACATCATCGACGTTGCTATTCGGTAACAGCATTGCTGATTTTATCTCCATCAACGTTGCAGCCATTACCAAAAAATCTCCAGCCAAGTCAAGATCCAACCCTCTTAGCATATCTATATATTCAAGGTATTGGTTGGTAATTTTTGAGATGGAAATATTATAGATGTCCACCTCATCTTTGCGCACGAGATATAGTAGCAAATCCAATGGACCAGCAAAGACGTTCTCAAGATTTACTTTATAATCACTCAAATTGACCCTATCAGTTAAGCTCTTAGTCCAACAGCTTCTCTTACTCTATCTAGAGTTTCTCTTGCAATTTTTCTTGCTCGCTCTGCTCCATCGTCTAGAACCTTGCGCAGATAGGCGTGGTCGTTCTCTAGTTCTTCGCGCCTCTGTCTGTACGGTGCAAAATACTCCAGCATAAGTTCTGCTAGTCGTTTTTTTACATCACCATAACCCATTCCTCCGGCTAGGTAGCGTTGTCTCCATTGCTCGAGTTCATTTTCGTCAGCTACCAATTTTAGAAGCGCAAAGACATTGCAAGTGTCTGGATTTTTAGGTTCATCTACCGGCGTAGAATCTGTTTGAATACGCATAAACTTTTTACGCATAGATTTTTCTGATTCAAAAATCTCAACCGTATTGTTGTAGCTCTTGCTCATTTTTCTACCATCAAGCCCCGGTACAACCGCTACCGAATGAACGATATGTTCTTTTGGAATTACTAACGTGTCTCCATAGGTCGAGTTGAATTTTTTAGCAATGTCACGAGTTACCTCTATGTGCTGTTTCTGGTCTGCGCCGACTGGGACAAGTTCACTGTTAAATGCTAATATATCTGCAGCCTGAAGAAGTGGGTAAGAGAATAGCCCGTGGTTTGGAGAAATTCCCTGCGCAATTTTATCTTTGTAACTTACACATCTCTCCATCAATCCCATTGGTGTTAGGCAAGATAAAATCCATTCGAGCTCTATCACTTCAGGTACGTCTGACTGTCTCCAGAAAACTGCCTTTTGTGGGTCTAGCCCAAGTGCAATATAATCTGCGGCCACATCAAAAATTCTTTTGTGTAAATCATCAGGTTTTGGATTACTAGTTAGAGCGTGATACTCTGCTATAAAATAAAATCCTTCATTTTCGTGTTGGAGTGCAAGATGTTGACGCATTGCTCCAAAGTAATTTCCTATATGTAGTCTGCCTGACGGCTGTATTCCTGAGAGAACTCTCACTGTAAAACTCCACTTATAAGGTTATTCTTTTATTGTTCTTGTAAACTCTACAATAGATTGTTTGCCATTTTAGCCGATTCCACAGTATTGTAAAGTAGCATTGTTATTGTCATCGGACCGACACCACCAGGGACAGGCGTTATGTAGGCAGCCTTTTCTTTTACTGCATCAAAATCAACATCGCCAACTAGGCGGTAGCCCCTCTCTCTGGTCTTATCTTCTATTCGATTGACTCCGACATCAATAACGCAAGCTCCCTCCTTTACCATGTCAGCTGTAATTGTATTTGGGTAGCCTGTTGCTGCTATTACGATGTCGGCTTTTAATGTATGCGCTGCGATATCTTTTGTTCTTGTATGGCAAACGGTTACAGTTGCGTTTCCAAGTTCGCTCTTTTGTGCGAGTAGATTGGCAAGTGGCTTACCAACAATATTGCTTCGACCAACTATAACAACCTCCGCTCCTTCAAGAGTGACTCCACTGCGTTTAATCATTTGAATAACACCGTGAGGAGTGCATGGCAAAAATGCTTTTTCACCAATAACCATCCTGCCGACATTCACAGGGTGAAATCCATCGACATCTTTTGATGGGGCGATCGCCAA